>NZ_JBJHAH010000007.1:0-155938 GCF_054050915.1 Modestobacter sp. SYSU DS0875
GTGCTCCTGGCTCAGCCCAGGCGGTGAGCCAGGAGCACGCACGATCAGCTGACCTGATCTGGGCTGGGGGGGCAGCCGACGCCGCTCGTCCCGGTCCGATCTCACGTGGTGTCCGTTCGGTTCATGCCCTCGAGACGGAACCCGGGCACGCGAGGTTGCACGGCCGCCGGGCGGACCCGGCTCAGCTGCCCGTGGGATCGAGTGCGGAGCCGAGGAGGAGGAGGCTGAGCAGGAACGCCCACCCTCCGGTCAGCCGGCGGGTCCCGGGCCGGGGCGCCGGCAGACCGGGGAACGGCCCGGCCAGCAGCAGGAACGCCAGCGACCCCACCGGGTTCCAGCTCAGCCAGAACCAGGCCCAGCGGGTGGCGCGTGCCGGCCGCGGCCCGGCGACCAGCAGGAACACGACCGCGACGGCGCCGAGGAAGAGGACCAGCCCGACCCAGGTGGACACCCGCCAGCCCAGCACCTCCGACCAGGACCACCGCTCGCCCGCCGGGACGATCCTCAGCTCCGGGTGCTGGGTGCGCAGCTCGTCGGCCAGACCGCCGGGAACGACCGGGCGGGTGCCGTCCGGCGCCTGCTGCCCCGGGCTGACCTCCCACACCTCGGTGCTGTGCCGGAGCACACCCGCACGCCACACCGCGGTCTGCACGGCGACGCCGGTCGTTCCCGGTTCCAGCCCCTCGGTCACCGCGACCTCGTCCACCCGCCCGTCCGCGATCGCGAGGTGCAGGTCGTCCAGGGATGCGGCCCGCTGTCCGGTGAGGACGACGACGAGCGCGACGGCCAGCCAGCCGACCGCCAGCACCACCCGCAACGCCGTCCACGGATCGCGCCATCGGGCGCGAGGGCGTGCGGGAGCGATCGGGGCGGGCGCCGGCTCCATGGCAGGACCGTAGGCGTGGCGGCCTCCCGCCGGGAGCGGAACACGCCCGGCCGCGCCGGGAGCCCGGCCGGGGTTCAGCCGCGGGCGCCGGCGACCCCGAGCACGGCGGCCAGCCCGAGCGCGCTGCGCGGGGCGTACGGCCCGCGCCACAGCCCGCCGTGCGCGGCGGCGTGCGCCTCGTCCTGCCACGGGTGCGCGTGCGCCGGGCCCCCACCGGTGTGCAGGTCGTGCACGAGCAGCGCGGCCATCAGCACGTTCGACGTCGCGGGGTCGAACACCTCGACCCCGAAGCGGTGCGCACCGGCGTAGGCGGCGGCCAGCGCCCGGTTCTTCACCACCGAGCGGGTGCGGGTCGGGGGCGCGACGTTGAGCGAGACGGTGGCCCCGCCGGCGCGGGCGACGGTCGCCCGCCAGCGCTGCACCCGCTTGGCCAGCGCGTAGTTGGGGCCCTGCTGGGGGACCAGGCTGTCGTTGATCCCCGGGTCGGCGCCGGGCACGTAGTTCCGCTGCAGCAGGCGGCCGGCCGACAGCGTGCGCAGCGGCCGGCCCAGCAGCTTCGCCGTCCGCGACCGGTCGGCGTACGCCGCCACCGACGCCGCCACCGCGTCGCGCGGCACCACGAAGACGTCGGTGGGGGTGGCGAGGAACGCCAGCGCGAGATCGGGACGGCGGTGCTGCAGGCGCACGGTGAGCGCGTCGACCGCGGTGGAGACCCGCACGTTGGTGGCGCCGTCGGCGTAGACGTAGTTGCCGAGCACCAGGCTGCCGGGGAGGCCGTGCAGCCACTCGGCGACCTCGGGCACCTCGGCCACGAGGTCGGCCCCGGCCTCGGCGGCCGGGTCGGCGTGGTCCCGCCGGGCCGGCAGGAGCAGCGTGCCCGCGCCGCGCCGGGCGGTGTCCAGCACCCGGTGCCACAGCTCCACCCGCGGCAGGTCGACGGCGGCCACCCGGGCGCCCCACCGCAGCAGCGCGGCGAGCGGGCCCATCTCGGCGCCCGCTCCCAGCACGGCGACCGTGCGCCCGTGCAGCGCCAGCCACTCCGGGTGCTCCAGCACGGTGCGCACCGCGTCGGCACAGCTGGGCTCCACCGCGCCGCCGGCCACCCAGGCGTCCAGCCGCCGGCGGACGTCGTCGCCACGCAGCCGTTGCCCGCGCCACGGCAGGGTGAGCTCGCGCTCCGGCTGCGCCTCGCCGCGCACCTCGACGGTGGCCGGCGACCGGCGGGGAGCCGCGGTGCGCAGCGCGTCCAGCTCGGCCTCGCCGTCGGGGCCGGCGACCCGCATCCGGGAGTGCAGGGAGTCCAGGCCGGCCGCGGCGACGGTGCGGGCCGCGGCGGGTGAGGCGAGCCCGGCCTCCACCGTGCGCCGGACGTGCGCCAGGTAGCCGGCCCGCCAGTTCGTCTCGTGCTCGGCGGCCCGCGCCCCGGTCGGGTCGACCGGGCGCAGTGCGTCGGCGACCACCGCCCGGCCGACGGCGGCCGTGCTGCGCCGCCCGTCCGGTCCGGCCGGGAACACGACGCCGCGCTGGTGCCGCTCGTCCGAGGAGGTCATCCGCCGATCCTGCCGGAGGGGCTGCGGCCGGCGCCCGGTGGAGGCGCCGGCCCGGCGATCAGCTGCCGTCGCCCGGGCGGCCGATCCGGTCGTCGGCGAAGTCGCGGCCCTTGTCGATCTGGGCGTCGTGGTTGCCACCGGTCTTCTGGTCGGCGAACTGCTCGCCCTTGTCCAGGCCCTTGTCGCTGACCTGCTCACCCTTGTCGCTGTTCAGCGCGCTCTTGGCCTTGTCCATCATGCCCACGATGTCCCCCTGGGGTCCGGCCGCGCCGGGCGCGCGACGTCAGGACTGCCATGCCCGCGGCACGCCCCGGGAACACCCGTCGGTCCCGGACGATCTGCTCGGTCCCGGACGATCTGCTCAGTCCCGGACCATCTGCTCCGCCACCGGCGCACCGGCCTCCAGCCAGCGCAGCAGGGTGCGGACGGCGAACCCGGTGCCCCCCTTGACCACCTCGGCGGCGTCGCTGCCGGCGCGGGCCGGGCCGGCGACGTCCAGGTGCGCCCAGGGCAGGCCGCCGGTGAACGGCTGCAGGAAGAGCGCCGCCGTCGTCGACCCCGGGTTGCCCGGCGCGTTGTGGGCGTCGGCGACGTCGGAGTCCAGCTGCGCGCGCAGGTGACCCACGTGCTCCTCGGTCAGCGGCATCCGCCAGAACGACTCACCGGCGTGCCCGGCGGCGGTGCGCAGCGCGTCGGCCAGCCCGTCTCCAGTGGCCCAGAGGCCCGCGGTGCGGGCACCGAGCGCGGTCTTGACCGCACCGGTCAGGGTGGCGACGTCGACCAGGGCGGTGGCGCCGAGCTCGGTGCGCGCGTAGGCCAGGGCATCGGCGAGCACCAGCCGGCCCTCGGCGTCGGTGTTGCGCACCTCGGTGGTGCGCCCGCCGACGTGCCGGACGACGTCGGCGGGGCGGTAGGCCGAACCGGAGACGGCGTTCTCGGCGAGCGCGACCACGGCGGTGACCGCCACCGGCAGCTCCAGCCGGGCGGCGGCGTCGACCGCCGCGAGCACCGCCGCGGCACCGGCCATGTCGGTCTTCATCTCGCGCATGCCGGCGGTGGTCTTGATCGACAGGCCCCCGGTGTCGAAGGTGATGCCCTTGCCGACCAGCACCGGGTGCCCCTCCCCCGCCCCGGGCGGTGCGTACCGGACGACGACGACCCGCGGCGGCGACGCCGAGCCCCCGCCGACGGCGAGCACCCCACCGAAGCCGCCGGCGCGCAGCTGGTCGGGGCCGAGCACCGTGGCGTCGACGTGCGCGAGGCCGGCCAGCCGGGCGAGGACCTGGTCGGCGAGCCAGGCAGGGGTCTTGGTGTCGCTGGGCGTGTTCACCAGGTCGCGGGCCCAGACGACGGCCTCGGCGGCGACCGAGCCGGCGAGCTCACCGGCGGCCACGGCCGGGTCGTCGGCGTCGGCGGCGACCACGGCCACCTCGGCCAGCCGGGGCGGGTGCGGCGTCGACGGGGTGCGGAAGCGGTACCCGGCCAGCACGACGGCCTCCACGGCGGCGCGCACCTCCTCGGCGCCGGCCGGGCCGGCGGCGGAGTCCAGCGGCAGCACCAGCCGACGGGCGCCGTGCTCGGCCAGGGTCTGCGCACGGCGGACCGCGACCCCCACGTAGCTGCGCAGGTCGGGGACGGTGCCGTCGCCGACGCCCACCGCCACCACGCTGCGCGGGCGCCGGCCCGGAACCGGCAGGTTGGTGATCCCGCCGGGCTTCCCGCCGTTGCCGGTGTCGGCCAGCGCGCCGGCGAGGAACTCCGGGTCGACCGGCACCTGCGGAACGGCGTCCGGGCCGCTCAGCCAGGACGGCAGCGCGCCCCGGGCGCCGACCGGCACCGCCAGCACGTCGTCCGGCCCGAGCACGGGCAGCGCGGGCAGCACGGTGACCTGAGGGGACGGCAGCGCCCCCGGCAGGGACGACGGAGCCCCCTGGAGCGACGACACGGCCCCGGCCACCGGCGTGCTGCCGGCGGCCGGGGCCGTGTCGTCGCCCGCGGGGCTGCCCGCGGGCAGGCTCGCGGCGGTGTTCAGCTGATCGCGCCCTTCAGGGCCTCGGAGAGGGCGCTCGCCTCGTCGGGGGTCAGCTCGACGACCAGCCGGCCGCCCCCCTCCAGCGGAACGCGCATGACCAGGCCGCGGCCCTCCTTGGTGACCTCGAGGGGACCCTCACCCGTGCGCGGCTTCATGGCCGCCATGCGTGCCTCCTTCGCCCGCCACCCGTGGCCGGACGGCCGCGGTGTGGCACCAGTTGTGCAGAGAACCTGCGCCCATGATCCCGTATGGGGGCGGATCGACCAACCCGGACCCCCCGGCGCGGGTCAGACCGGGCCGGCGGAAACGGCGCGGAAACACCCCGCGACGTGGTCGTCGACCATCCCGGTGGCCTGCATCAGCGCATAGCCGGTGGTCGGCCCGACGAAGCGGAAGCCCCGGCGCTTGAGGTCCTTCGCCATCGCCACCGACTCCACCGAGGTGGCCGGCACGTCGGCGAGGGTCCGCGGCCGGGGACGCGGCCCGGCCGGCGCGAACGACCACAGCAGCGCCGAGAGGCCCTCGGGCACCTCCAGCGCCGCGCGGGCGTTGGCGATCGCGGCGGTGATCTTCGCGCGGTTGCGGACGATGCCGGCGTCGGCCATCAGCCGCGCCACGTCCTCGTCGGTGAACTCCGCGACCGCCGCGATCCGGAACCCGGCGAACGCGGCCCGGAAGGCCGGCCGCTTGCGCAGGATCGTGATCCAGGACAGCCCCGACTGGAACGCCTCCAGGGTGAGCCGCTCGTAGAGGGCGTCGTCCCCGTGCAGGGGTGTCCCCCACTCCTCGTCGTGGTACGTCACGTACTCGGGTGCGCTGGTCGCCCAGCCGCATCTCGGACGGTCCACGACTGCCGACGTTAGCGTTCCCCGACGCGCGCATTCTCATCGCCGGAGGGGCTGGCTTCGTCGGCTCGCACGTCGTCGCCGCCTGCCGCGCGGCCGGCCACGAGGTGCGGGTGCTCGACGCCCTGCTCCCCGCGGTGCACCCCGGCTACCCCCACGGCGTGCCCGGGCTGGACGGCGTGGAGCTGCTGCACGGCGACGTCCGGGAGGCCGCGGCCGTCGACCGCGCACTCGCCGGAGTGGATGCCCCCCGCCCCTGACCCCCTGCCCGCCGACATGGCCATGTCGGCGGGCAGGGTGTCAGCCGCGCAGGTCGAGCACTCCGATCGGCGCGCCCCGCCAGAGGTCGCGGAGGGCCTGCTCGGGGTAGCTCCGCACCCCGCCCCGCTCGCCGGTGTCGAACACCCGGGTGGGTGCCTGCCGCTCGTCGAACGCTGGCCAACCGGGATCGCCGTCCCGGGCGAAGGTGGTCCACGCCGCCTGCAGCTGGGCGGAGACCTCGGCGGCCTCGGCCGGCGGTGGGCTGCCCAGCAGCTGCGCGCCCAGCCCGACGTCGAGGCGGCCGAACACCAGCGGGACGTCCAGGGCGTGGCACGCGCCCAGCACCCCACCACCGCCCGGCGCGGGCCAGGTCAGCTCGTACAGGTGCGCCCGGCCACCGCCGGCGGTCTGCGCCCGGGCGACGTCCAGGCTGGGCACCCGGAACATCCGGTCGGAGTGCGCCAGGACGAACAGCTCCTCGGCCCCGGCCTCCGGATAGGCCGCCCGCATCCGGGTCTCCGGCGTCGCCCCCGGTCCGAAGACCGCCATCGCGGTGGCCGCCATCTCGTCGGTGACCGCGCCGACCTGACCGGCCAGCGCGAGGAACAGCCGCCACTCGTCACGGTTGTGCCCGACCACCAGCGGCACGTCGCGGGCCGCACCGGCGGTGAGGCCGGTCCACGGGTCGGTGGGCAGCACCTGCCCGTCGACGACCGGGGAGAACGGCGTCGGGGTGTGCGCCACCAGCCCCCAGCGGTCCAGCCCGGGCAGGCGCCGGTCGAGCTCGCCCAGGGCGTCCAGCAGCCGCTGCGGCGGGACGTCGGCGAGCGCGGCGGCCGACGCGGGCAGACCCAGCGGCGCGAGCAGCTCGGCGCTCACGTCGCGCGCCAGCTCCGGGGTGAACCAGGTGCCCGGCACGCTCTGCAGCACCGCCTGGGAGAACAAGCCACCGGCCGTCGGCATCACCAGCAGGCCGGCGATGATCCCCGCGCCGGCGGACTCCCCGAAGACCGTGACCCGCGCCGGGTCCCCGCCGAAGGCGGCGATCTCCTCCTGCACCCAGCGCAGCGTCGCCTCGACGTCGAGCAGCGCCCGGTTCGCCGGGGCGCCGTCGAACTCCGCCCAGCCCTCGACCCCCACCCGGTGGTTGGCGGTGACCACCACGACGCCGCTGCGGGCGAGCGCAGCGCCGTCGTACTCGGGCACGCCGGCGGTGCCCATCCGGTAGGCGCCGCCGTAGACCCACACCAGCACCGGCAGCCCGGTGGCGCCCGGGTCCGGCGTCCAGACGTTGAGGGTCAGCCAGTCGGTCGGGTCGTGGCGCAGCGGCCCGGCGGACGGCGGCTCCGGGGGCGGCGGGCCCATCGGTGCCTGCGGTGGCGGAGGGCCGAAGACGTCGGCCTCCCGGATCCCGTCCCACGGCTGGGCGGGCCGGGGCGCCTGGAAGCGCAGCGGGCCCACCGGCGGCGCGGCGAACGGGATGCCGCGAAAGACGGCCACGCCGTCCTCGCGCCGCCCGCGCAGGGCGCCGGCACGGGTGCGGACCAACGGAGACGTCATCGGCTCGGTCATCGAATGCTCCTCGAGAAGGGGTCAGGGGACGGCGCTGTCGACCTCGGTCAGCTCGGAGCGCCGCGGGAGGTCGGGGCTGCGGCGGGTGGCCAGGACGCAGCCGAGCAGCACCAGCGGCAGCCCGACGGCGAGGCCCAGGGTGAACGGCTCGTCGAGCAGCAGCACCCCCAGCAGGACGGCGACCGCCGGGTTCACGAAGGTGATCACCAGCGCCCGCTGGGGGCCGGCCTCGCGGATGAGCGCGAAGAACAGCGCCATGGCGAGCGCGGTGCACACCAGGCCGAGCGTGGCCAGCGACACCAGCGCGTCGGCCGGGGCACCGGGCAGCTGCCTGAGCTGGGGCAGCGCGAACGGGGCGTAGACCACCGCGGTGACCGCGAGGGCGATGGAGGCGGCCGCGACGCCGGGGACGTCGGGCAGCGCGCGGGTGACCACCATCGGCGCGGTGGCGTAGCCGATCACCACCAGCCCGACGGCGCCGATCGCGGACAGCTGGGCACCGGCGACGTCCAGCCCGAGCAGCGCGGCGATGCCGACGACGCCGATGAGCATGCCCAGCACCCGCACCGGGGAGAGCCGGTCCTCGTCGCCGGCGATCCGGGCGGTGAGCGCGGCCACGAACGGGACGGCGGCCACCAGCAGCCCGGTCAGCGAGCTGGACAGCGACTGCTCGGCCCAGGACAGCAGCAGCCACGGGCCGGTCATCTCCAGCACGGTGAACAGCAGCAGCGCCCGCCAGTGCCGCAGCGCCGGGCGCAGCTGACCGCGGGCGATCGTCCACGGCAGCAGCACCGCGGCGCCGATGACGCAGCGGGCGAAGACCACCAGCACCGGGGAGAACTCGCCGACGGCGACCTTGATCAGCAGGTAGGGCACGCCCCAGATCAGCGACATCGCGACGAACAGCGCCCAGCCCCGCCGGCTCACCGAGCCACCCCCGACGTCCGCACGCCGGCCATCCTCGCCCACGACCCGGCGCCGTCGTCAGCGCGGTCACCACTCGGTGCGGACGACGACCTCGATCACCCCGCGCTGAACGGGGTCATCTCGACGGGGAAGCACCGCTGGGCGCGAGGTGATCACCCAGGCGCGCTCAGCCGAGGGAGCGGGCCGCGCGGTCGACCATCCGGCGGCTGGCCGCGGTGCCGGCCAGCACCAGGGCACAGCCGACGACGACGGAGGCCGCGAACAGCAGCAGCCCGACCGGCTCCTGGACGAGTGAGTCGAAGTACGGGGTGACCAGCAGCAGCGCGGTGACCGACGCTCCGCCCACGCACACCGCCAGCGGCAGCCCGGTCTCCCGCATCCGCGCGGCGTGCAGCGTGCCCACCTCGGTGCCGGCCAGGTGCAGCGCCCGGTACTCGGCGGCGGAGTCCAGCGCCCGGCCGGCCTGGGTGACCCCGGTGGAGACCGCGGCCAGCAGCGCGGCGACCACCAGGGTGACCGCCGTCCCGGTGGCGATGTCCGTCCCCAGGTGGTCGACGTCCGCCCCCTCGGCCGCGATCGCCGGGCTGACGCTCAGCACCCCGGCCACGAAGGCGATCAGCGCGACCCCGCCGACGCTGCGCCAGGCGGCCTTCGGGTCGTCGAGCAGCCGCCGGCCGGCCAGCAGGGTGGGCACGCTCTGCGCCCGGTGGACGACGACCCGGCCGAGCAGGGTGACCAGCCAGGGCCCGACCAGGGTGAACACCCACATGGCGCCGGCGAGGGTGCCGATCAGCACGCCGAAGACCACCACCGCGTCGGCCTGGAGCTGCCCGTTGGCGGTGGCCACGAAAGCGCCGCCGAGCACGACCAGCGGTACGAGGCGGGTCCAGGACAGCCCCTTCGGCGGCAGCCGGCGGGCCACCCCGAGCGGGGTGATCGCCACCCGGCGCAGCGCGGTCAGCGCCGAGACCAGCGCCACCACGGGGACGGCGGGCAGCGCGAGCGCCGCCCAGCTGCCGACCCACAGCTCGGCGACGTCGAAGGTGCGCCCCTGGAAGGGCAGCAATGCGACCAGCGGCAGGGTCGCGCCGTAGAGCACCGCGCCGAGCAGCGCCCCGGCCACCGCCTGGGTCAGCGCCTCGGCCACCGCCATCGCCGACACCTGCCCGGTGGTCGCCCCGGCCAGCCGCAGCGCGGCCATCCGCGCGTTGCGCCGGGCGACGGCCAGCCGGGCCGCCGCCCCGCCCAGGGTGACCAGCGGCACCAGGATCAGCGCGGCCGCGGTCAGCGACAGCACGACGTAGACCTCAGCGAGGTCCTCCCGCTCCCCACCGGCGCGTTCCAGGAAGGCCCGCACGCCACCGAGGGTGGTCAGCAGCGCCCAGGTCACCGCGGTGAACGCCAGCACCGCCAGCCCGGTGGTCAGCCGGTCGCCGCCCTGCCGGCGGGCCAGCCCCGCCCACAGCCGCAGTGCGGCGATCACCGCCGCACCCCGTCCGGGACCGGGACGGTCCGCCGGTCGTCGACCAGCCGGCCGTCGGCCATGGTCACCACCCGGTCGCAGCCGGCGGCCACCCGGTCGTCGTGGGTGACGACGACGAGCGCGGCGCCCGCCGCCGAGGTCGCCGTGACCAGCAGGCGCAGCACCTCCTGACCGGTGGCGGCGTCCAGGGCGCCGGTCGGCTCGTCGGCGAACACCACGCCCGGTTCGCCCACCAGCGCGCGGGCGATCGCGACCCGCTGCCCCTGACCGCCGGAGAGCTCCCCGGGCCGGCGCTGCTCCAGCCCGGCCAGGCCGAGCCGGCCCAGCCACTCCGCGGCCCGGGCGGTCGCCATCCGGCGGCCGGCGCCGGCGAGCATCAACGGCAGCGCCGCGTTCTCCACCGCCGGCAGCTCCGGCAGCAGCTGCCCGGACTGGAAGACGAAGCCGAAGTCGGTGCGGCGCAGCGCGGTGCGCCGGGCGTCGGAGAGCCGGGCGAGGTCCTGCCCACGCCAGGTCACCGACCCCGAGGTGGGCCGCACGATGCCGGCCAGCACGTGCAGCAGCGTGGTCTTGCCCGAGCCCGACGGGCCCATCACCGCCAGCGAGCCGGGGCCGACGTCGAGGTGGACGCCGGCGAGGGCGTGCGCCGCGGTGGGGCCGGCGCCGTACGTCATCCGCACGTCGCGGGCGGAGAGCACTGCTGTCATGCCCCGATCGTCGGGCGGGCGGGGGTCCGACCGCGTCGCCCCGGAGGCGGATCCTGCCCGCGCCGGGTCCACCGCCGGTCGTACGACCAGTGGCAACCTCGCCCTGATCACCCCGAGCCGGGTTCGGCGGCGACAGTTCTGCTGGGTGTGATGGCGGATAGCGCGCCGCGACCACCCGAGCAGGGCCGGCTGGCGGCCCTCGGCTGTCCCGGCCACCCGCGCACCCAACCGGTCCGCCCAGTCCGAGGGACCGTAGCCGTGCGGATGCCAGGATCGCCCGGTGACGACCTATCGGGTAGCGGTGACCTACACGGTCGATGTGGTGGACCAGGAGGCGCTGCGCCGAGCTGGCGCAGCCGCGTGGGATGCGTCAGCCGAGGGCTGGACGGTCGGCATTGACGATGACGGTGGTGCCATGGAAGCCACGAGCGAGGAGGTGGCAGCTGTGGCACCTGAGCCAGAGGCCAGCATCGCCTTCGTCCTGGGCGCCCAGCCATACCCGGCCGTCCCCGGAGTGCGGTTCGCTGCCTCGTCCATCGACGTCCAGCCAGGCACATCCTCCGAGTAGCCAGAGGAGGTGCGCCGCGACACAGCGCGAAGCGGCGGCGGGGACGGCTTGCTGCCGCGCTCAACCCGTGCTGAGCGCGGTCACCACGGCGGGGAGGCAGCGCTGGACCCGTGGTGATCATCCCCAGCGCGCGGCCGGGCGTTTCCTCGCCGCGGCGGCCGGGCAGCGAGAGGCGACCGCCGCCGCCCGCCGAGGGAGCACCGTGACCGAGCCCGCGCCCCGCGACCGCCGCCGGCTGCTGTGGGCCGGCCTGCTGTTCGGCGCCGGCGCGATGGGTGCGGTCGACGAGATCGTCTTCCACCAGCTGCTGCACTGGCACCACTTCTACGACCGTGCCGGCGGCGATCTGGCGCTGGTCTCCGACGGCCTGCTGCACGCCGCCACCTGGTCGGCCACCGTCGCCGGGCTGGCGCTGCTGGCCGACGTCCGCCGGCGGCGCTCCTTCGCACCGCGTACCTGGTGGGGCGCGGTGCTCACCGGGGCCGGCGCGTTCCAGACCTTCGACGGCGTCGTCGACCACAAGGTGCTGCAGGTGCACCAGGTCCGCTACGGCGTCGACCTGCTCCTCTACGACGTGGTGTGGATCGGCGCCGGCCTCGTCCTGCTGGCCGCCGGGCTGCTGGTGCTCGGACGGCGGCGCGCTGCCGCGGACCCGTGACCGGCGTCGTCCTCGCCGTCCTGGCGCTGCTGGCGTTCGGCTACCTGCTCGCCGCGGTCGACCTGCGCTGGTCACCGCGGCGGACGGCGAGCTGGCTGGCCGGGCTGGCCGTGGCGGCGGCCGGGCTGACCGGCCCGCTGGCGCAGGCGCACGGGGACCTCCGGGCGCACCTCGCCGCCCACCTGCTGACCGGGATGGTCGCGCCGGTGCTGCTGGTGCTGGCCGCCCCGGTCACCCTGCTGCTGCGCACGCTGCCGGTCGCCCGGGCGCGGGCGGTGAGCCGGCTGCTGCGCTCGGCCCCGGCCCGGGTGCTCGGCGACCCGTTCGTCGCGGTCGCGCTGAACGTGGGCGGGCTGTGGGTGCTGCACGGCAGCGGACTGCTCGGCGCGGTCGCGCACTCCCCCGGCGGGCACCTGCTGGTGTCGGTGCACGTGCTGCTGACCGGCTGGCTGGCCACCGCCGCCGTCCTCGCCGTCGACCCCGCGCCGCACCGGCGGGGCGTCGTCGCCCGGGCGGTGGCGCTGGGCGCGGGGATGGCCGGGCACGACGTCCTGGCGAAGTGGCTCTACGCCCACCCGCCGGCCGGGGTCACGCACGCCGAGGCCGGCGCGCGGCTGCTCTACGACGGCGGCACCGTGGTGCACGTGGTCGTCGCCGCGCTGCTGTGGTCGGGGTGGTACCGCAGCCGGGCGGCCGTCCGGGACGCGGAGCGGGATGCCGAGCAGGCCGCTGGTCAGCGCCCGTGGGCGCGGGCGTAGGCGGCGAACCGGCGCAGCGAGACCCGGTAGGCCGCGGCGATCACCGGGCGCACCAGCGGCCAGCCGGCCCGGCCGAGCGCGCCCAGCGGCAGGTCGACCTCCTCGGTCCACACGAACGTCGACCCGCCCTCGCCGCGGGGCAGCACCTCGAAGGTGCCGGTGCCGCGCACGACCTTGCCGGTGTGCCGGACGTCGACCCGCCGCGGCGCCTCCCAGCGGGTGACCAGCATGGTGTCCAGCACGCCGATGCGGCGGCCACCGAGCAGCCCGAACGGCAGCCGGACGCCGGTGACCGCGGCGATCCGCCCGCCCACGCCCTGCGCGCCGGAGTCCTCGTCGGGTTCGACGTCGGTGAGCAGCATCCACTCGCCCTGCCGCTCCCAGTCGACCAGTGCGGCGAAGACCTGCTCCGGGGGTGCGTCGACGTCGACCTGCTCGACCAGTTCAGGCATCGGTGCGCTCCTCGGGTTGGACGGGGGCGGCGCCCCCCGGCTCGGTGTCGGTGTCGGCGTCGGTGCCCGCGCGCAGCGCGGCGATCTCCGCGTCGCGTTCGTCCAGCGCCTGCGCGAGCTGCTCCAGCAGCCAGTCGACCTCGCTCATCCGGTAACCCCGCACCGTGACCGACATCCGCAGCGCGCGCACGTCGTCGGCGACCACCGGCCGGTCGTCGGGCAGCTCGACCGGGGAGCGCGCCGGGTCGGCCGGCGGCTGGGTCTCCCCCCGGCCCAGCAGCAACGAGCCGCCGAGGAACAGCAGCCCGCCGACGACCAGCAGGCCGAGGACGAAGACGACGGCGGACACGGTCAGTCGTCGACCGGCGCCGGCGACGGGGCGTCCGCGGCCGGGTCCCGCTCCCGCTCGGCCTCGGCGGCCGAGATGATCGCCACCGCCTCGGCGACGTCGTCGGTGACGTGCAGCAGGTCGAGGTCCCGCGGGCCCACCGTGCCGGCCTCGGTCATCGTGGTGCGGATCCAGTCGAGCAGCCCGGACCAGTACTCCGAGCCGAAGAGGATCACCGGGAAGCGGGTGACCTTGCGGGTCTGCACCAGGGTGAGCGCCTCGAACAGCTCGTCGAGCGTGCCGAAGCCGCCGGGGAGGATCACGAAGGCCTGGGCGTACTTCACGAACATCGTCTTGCGCACGAAGAAGTAGCGGAAGCTGATGCCGACGTCGACCCACTCGTTGAGCTCCTGCTCGAACGGCAGCTCGATGCCCAGGCCGATCGACATGCCGCCGGCGTCGCAGGCGCCCTTGTTGGCCGCCTCCATCGCCCCCGGCCCGCCGCCGGTGATCACCGCGTAGCCGGCCTCGGCCAGCGCGGCGCCCAGCTGCACCCCGGTCTCGTAGAACGGGGAGTCGCGCGGGGTGCGGGCGCTGCCGAAGACGCTGACCGCACGGGGCAGCTCGGCGAGCAGGCCGAAGCCCTCGACGAACTCGCTCTGGATGCGCAGCACCCGCCACGGGTCGGTGTGCACCCAGTCGCTGGCGCCGCGCAGGTCCAGCAGCCGCTGGTCGGTGGTCGACCCCTCGGTCTGCGGGTCGGGCTCACCGCCGCGCAGGGTGATCGGGCCCCGGTGCCGGGTGGGGCGCGGCCTGCGGCCGTTCTCGGTCGAGCTCATGCGTCGCTCCCGCTGAGGTAGGCGATCAGGGCGTCCTCGGCCGGCTGGAGCCGGTCGATGCGCGTGTACTCCCCGACCTGGTGGGCGAGGTTGGGGTCTCCCGGGCCGTAGTTGACCGCGGGGATGCCGAAGGCGGCGAACCGGGCCACGTCGGTCCAGCCGAGCTTGGCGCGCGGCGGCTGCCCGACGGCCGCGACGAAGTCCGCCGCGGCCGGCTCGCCCAGGCCGGGCAGCGCGCCGCCGGAGGAGTCGGTGACCTCGAGCGTCACCCCGGCGGCCAGCGCGTCGGCGAACACCTCGCGCACGTGCGCCTCGGCGGCGTCCTCGTCGCGGTCGGGGGCGTAGCGGAAGTTCACCGTCACCCGGCACTCGTCGGGGACGACGTTCCCGGCCACGCCGCCCTCGATCCGCACCGCGTTGAGCCCCTCCCGGTACTGCAGGCCGTCGATCTCGACCTGGCGCGCGTCGTACCCGGCGAGGGTGGTGAGGATGCCCGCGGCGCCGTGCACGGCGTTGACCCCCAGCCAGGACCGGGCGCTGTGCGCGCGCTTGCCGGGGACGGTGAGGACGACGCGCAGCGTGCCCTGGCAGCCGCCCTCGACGACGCCGTCGGTGGGCTCGAGCAGGATCGCGAGGTCTCCGTAGAGCCAGCCGCGCCGCTCGCGGGCCACCCGGCCCAGCCCGTTGCGCGTGGCCTGGACCTCCTCGTTGTCGTAGAAGACGAAGGTGAGGTCGCGGGCCGGTTGCGCGCCGGGCACGCCGAAGCGGGCGGCCAGCCGCAGCATCACCGCGTCACCGGCCTTCATGTCGCTGGTGCCGCAGCCGTAGAGCCGCTCCTCGCCGTCGACGGTCTCGACCCGGCTGGGCAGGTTGCCGGCGACCGGCACGGTGTCCAGGTGGCCGGCGAGCACGATCCGGGTGGGCAGGTCGAGGTTGGTGCGGGCCAGCACCGTGTTGCCGACCCGCTCGACCTCCAGCCCGCCCAGGCCGCGCAGCGCGGCCTCGACCGCGTCGGCCAGCGGCTGCTCCTCACCCGAGACCGACGGGGTGTCGACCAGCGCGCGGGTCAGGGTCAGCACGTCGGCGGTCAGGTCCAGCGGGGCGGGAGCGGTCACGGGCCGAGCCTAATCAGGCCCGGCCCGTGACCGGCCCGCACGCGCGGGTCGGCCGGCCGCGGTCAGCGCGCCGGGGTCAGCCGCACGAAGACGCCGCCGGCGCGGTGCACGACCTCGGCCCGGCAGCTGCCGGTCGTCTCGACCACGGAGCCGAAGGCGCCGCGCACCGACCGGGCCAGCAGCACTGGCACCTCACCGCCGTGCGCCCAGCGGCGCGGGTCGGTGACGGTGACCTCCAGCCGGCTGCCGGCCCCCAGGATCGCCGTGCCGATCACCGACAGCGGGGGCTGGGCGCCGGCGCCGAAGGTCAGCTGCAGCGCACCACCGGTCAGGCTCACGTCCCCGCGCGCCGCGACCACGGTCGCGCCGGCGCCCAGGCGCAGGGCCCCGCCGTCGACCTGGACGGGGCCGTTGCCCAGCGCGCCGTTGGACCGGGCCACCAGGGTCCCGTCCAGCACCCGGGTGCCGCCGGTCCAGCTGTTGGCACCGGCCAGTTCGAGGCTGCCCGAGCCGGCCTTCACCAGCCGGCCGGCGCCGGCGACGTCGTTGCGCCACGTGTCGCGGGCGGAGAACCCGCCGGCCGTCGCGTCCATGGCGACCCGCACCTCGCCGTCCAGGCGGCCGTAGCCGTCCGCGGCCGCGAAGAGGTCCAGCCGGCCCCAGAGCTCGGGCCCGTCCAGCAGCGGGTAGCCGCCGGGCAGCGCCGTCGTGCGCAGCACCTCCCGCCGCTGCTCGGCGGTCAGGTAGGGCAGCCGGGTCTCCAGCAGCACCTCCGCGCCCTTGGGCACGACCATCGGCGTCTGCGCGCCCCGGCGGGGCAGGTCGTAGGTCAGCTGGTGCAGCACGGTGCGGCGGTTGGCCGCCCGGTCGGCGTAGGGGTCGGCCCCGGTGTGCGCGGCGTCGAACAACGTGTCCGGCGTCGTGCCGGTCCGGGCGGTGAACCAGGCCAGCGCCTGCTCGCGGGCGGCCACCTTGACCGCGGCGTTCGCCGGGTCGTGCAGCGCGGCCGCGGCGAGCGCGGTGGCCAGGACGCGGCCGCCGATGACGTCGACCGGGGAGTGCATGCCGGCGACGATCCGGGTGTGGCTGAGCTCGCTGGCCCGGACGACCAGCTCCTGGAACCGCTCCGGAACGGCGTACGCCAGCGCCAGGGCGGCCAGCCAGAAGGCGTTGGCGTGGCCGCTGGGGTAGCCGCCGTCCTCCTCGGGGTCGGTGCTGCGCTGGCGCAGCAGCTGCGGCACCACGACGACGTCCGTCCGGTAGACGGGATAGCCCAGCTCGTCGGTGGCGCCGGTGTCCACCACGGTGTTGGCGGTCGTCATCCGCCACGGCCGCGGGTACTGGTACGTGTACTTGGACGGGTTGCTCGAGGCGAACGGCCCGCGCACCGTGTTGACCAGGGTGGCGACGGCGCCGAGCTCGGAGCTGGTGGAGCCCGCGCCGACGGCCGACCCGGCGGGGGCACCGGCCGGGACGGCGTCACTGATCTTGGTCGGGGGGACGCCGTCGGGCGCGGCGGTGATGCTGGTGACCGCCTGGGCTCCGGTGCGGTAGAGATCGGCCAGCGGACCGAGCCACCGATGACCGCGTAGCTCTGGTGCTGCCGGTCGTACACGAACGCCGCCCGACCTTCGGCGTCGGTGCGCGCCCGGGTCGTCGCGACGACGTAGGCCATGTTCTGCCGCAGCAGCGGGTCGACCGCCAGCCCGGTGTCCCAGGCCGGGCCGGTCCGCCACAGCTCCTGCATCCCGGACAAGATCCGCACCGCGGCGTTGGTCTCCGGCGTGGAGTTCGCCGTGACGTTGGTCGTGTACGAGTCGACGAAGGCGGCCAGCGTGCCCGTGCCCCCGCCCGGCGTCGCCGCGACCGGGGCCGCCAGCGCCGCCGCCGGGCGGAACAGCGCCGCCGGCGCCAGCAGCAGGGCCGAGCCCGCCGCGCCGACCTTGAGGAAGTTCCGCCTGTTGACGCCCTGACCGACCGCCGACCGGCCGTCCTGTACCTGCACCGCTCGCCTCCTGGGAGTTCCGGGCGGACCGTCCGCCGCGGGAGGACCCTGGCCGAGACAGGTGCCGACCCGGCCAACGGCGGGCGTCGTGATCACCAACAGCCCGGGGCCGCCGGCTCCGATCGGCTGCGGCGTCGATCACGGGGCTGGGTAGCGTGGTCGACCGTGACGACCCCTGCAGAGACCACCGGCGCGAACGGCGTCGGCATCGCCACCCTCAGCGCCGACGGCACCGTCCTCGACGTCTGGTTCCCGGCCCCCTCGCTGAGCTCCGCCGACCAGGGCGGGAGCGGCACCCAGCAGCTGGGCGTCCTGGAGCTGGAGGGCCTGCTCGGCCCCGACTACTCCGGCCTGGTCCACTCCGACGAGGTGCGCGGGGTCACGTCGGTCGCCGTCGCGACCACCATCGCCGACCTCACCGAGCCCCCGGCCGACGCCTACGACGCGTGGCTCCGGCTGCACCTGCTCTCCCACCGGCTCGTGCGGCCGCACGGCGCGAACCTGGACGGCGTCTTCGGCCTGCTGGCCAACGTGGCCTGGACCAGCGCCGGGCCGGTGCTCGCCACCGACCTGGACACCGTGCGGGCCCGGATGCGCTCCGCGCACGGCCAGCTGACCGTCTTCGGGGTCGACAAGTTCCCCCGGATGGTCGACTACGTCGTCCCCTCCGGGGTGCGGATCGCCGACGCCGACCGGGTGCGGCTGGGCGCCCACCTGGCCGAGGGCACCACGGTGATGCACGAGGGCTTCGTCAACTTCAACGCCGGCACTCTGGGGCCCTCGATGGTCGAGGGCCGGATCAGCGCGGGCGTCGTCGTGGGCCGCGACTCCGACGTCGGCGGCGGCGCCTCGATCATGGGCACGCTGTCCGGCGGCGGGAAGCAGGTCATCTCGATCGGCGAAGGCTGTCTGCTGGGCGCCAACGCCGGCATCGGCATCTCCCTCGGCGACCGCTGCGTGGTCGAGGCCGGCTGCTACGTCACCGCCGGCGCCAAGATCACCCTGCCCGACGGCTCGACGGTGAAGGCCGCGGAGCTCTCCGGCCGCGACGGGCTGCTGTTCCGCCGCAACTCGGTCACCGGGGCGCTGGAGGCCACGCCGCGGGACGGCGACTGGGGCTCGCTGAACGCCGCCCTGCACGCGAACGACTGAGCACGCCGACGACTGAGCCGCACGTCTCGCGCTGACCGGGGGCTCGCCGCGTCGTCCTGCCAGGGAAGGCACAGCCTGGCTGCCTAGCATCGGCGACGATGGCGAGCTCCCCGGCGTCGACGCGGCGGCCCCCGGCCCGGTCGGGGCGTCCCCCGACCCGGCCGGTGCCGCGCGGTTCCCGCCGGCCGGGGGCGCGGAAGCGTCGCCAGCGACGGCCTGCCGGACCGGTGCTGCTGGTCCTGGCGTTGCTGCTGCTCGGTGGGCTGGCGGTCTGGCGGACCGGCGACGAGGCTGCGCCGGTGGCCAGCGGTACGTGCACGGTGACCGGGTCCGACGTCACCGTGACCACCGAGCAGGCGGCCAACGCCGCCACGATCGCCGCCGTCGCCCGGTCCCGCGGGCTGCCGGTGCGGGCCACGGTGATCGCCCTGGCCACCGCGCAGCAGGAGTCGCGGCTGCGCAACCTCGACCACGGCGACCGTGACTCCCTCGGCCTCTTCCAGCAACGCCCGTCCCAGGGCTGGGGCAGCCCCGAGCAGGTGCAGGACCCGGTGTACGCCGCCGGGAAGTTCTTCGACGGCCTGGTCGAGGTGCCCGGCTGGGAGGCCGGCCGGCTCACCGAGGTGGCCCAGGCGGTGCAGCGCAGCGGCTTCCCGGAGGCCTACCAGCAGTGGGAGCCACTGGGGCAGGCGCTGGGTGGTGCGCTCCTCGCCGACGGGCCGGGGACGCTGTCGTGCAGCTACGCCCCGACCGCCACCGACACCCCGGTCGACCAGCGCGTCGCTGCCGTGGCCGACGCCGTCCGCCGGGAGGCGGGTCCGGCCGAGATCGGCGTCGGCGGCGGCCTGACCGTGCCCGGGGAGGGCTGGCCCGCGGCGCACTGGGCGGTGGCCTCGGCCGACCGGTTGCAGCTGGCCCGGGTGTCGCTGGACGGCTGGCGGTGGACGCTGGACGGCGGCTGGGCCGAGGCGCCGGGGACCGGCGGGCGGCCGCTGCGCCTGAAGCTGGCGACCTGACGTCAGCCGGCCGCCCCGACCGCCAGCAGCGCCGCGGCGGCCGTCGCGGCCAGCGCCCGGACGGTGTTCCAGCCGGTCCACCGGCGCACCCAGCCCGGCCACCGCTCCCCCGCCGCGGGTGACCCGGCGTCCAGCCGGGCCAGCGCCTCGTTGAGCGGGACGTTGCCGGCGACAGTCACCCCGACGACGCCGACCAGGTAGACCGCCGTGCCGGCGAGCACCGCCGGCCGACCGTCGCCGGCCAGCTCGCGCACCGCGGTGACCAGGCACAGCGCGGCGGTGCCGAACAGCAGCGTGAGGAAGGCCGGGCGCAGTGCCCGCCGGTTCACCGATTGCATCGCCGCAACGCCCTGGTCCGGCGGCAGCGCCGCCAGCGCCGGCATCACCATGAGGCTGAAGACCACGAAGGCGCCGCCGACCAGACCGGCGCCGAGCGCGGTCACCCCGGGCAGCAGCTCCACGGTCCGACTCCGCGCGCGGTCAGCCGGCCAGGCGTGAGGCGGCTGCGTCGATGCGCTCGTCGGTGGCGGTGAGCGCCATCCGCACGTGGCGGGCACCGGCGGGGCCGTAGAACGAGCCGGGTGCGGCGACGATGCCGAGGCCGGCCAGCCAGTCGATCGTCGTCCAGCAGTCCTCGTCGCGGGTGACCCACAGGTAGAGGCCGGCCTCGGAGTGGTCGATCCGGGCACCGATCGCCCGGACCGCGGCCACGAGCCGCTCCCGCCGTGACCGGTAGCGCTCCCGCTGGGCCTCCACGTGCGCGTCGTCGGCCAGCGCGGCGGCCATCGCCGCCTGCACGGGAGCGGGCACCAGCAGGCCGAGGTGGCGGCGGACCTCCCACACCCGGCGGACCAGCGCCGGGTCACCGGAGAGCAGCCCGCCCCGGTAGCCGGCCGCGGTCGACTGCTTGGACAGCGAGTGCACCGCCAGCAGGCCGGAGTGGTCGCCACCGGACACCGCCGGGTGCAGCACCGACCGCGGGGCGACGTCCCAGCCCAGCTCGATGTAGCACTCGTCGGCCACCACGGGCACGCCGTGCTCGCGGCCCCACGCGACCCAGGCGCGCAGCTCGTCGTCGCCGAGCACCCGGCCGTGCGGGTTGCCCGGCGAGTTCAGCCAGACCAGCACCGCGTCCCCCGGCTGGGCCGGCGGGGCGTCGGTGCGGACGACGTCCAGCCCGGCCACCACCCCGCCCACCTCGTAGGTCGGATAGGCGACCTCCGGGACCAGCACCGTGCCGGCGTGCAGGCCGAGCATCGTCGGCAGCAGCGCCACCAGCTCCTTCGAGCCGATGGTCGGGATCACCGACGGGTCGGCGCCCAGCGGGTCGGCCAGCTCCACGCCCAGCCGGCGGGCGAGCCAGCCGGCCGCGGCGCGGCGCAGCTCGGCCGTGCCCAGCGCCGTCGGGTAGCCGGGCGCGTTGCCGGCCGCGGCCAGCACCTGCGTGAGGACGGCGGGGGTGTCGTCGACCGGCGTCCCGATGGACAGGTCGACGACGCCCCCGGCGTGCTCAGCGGCGCGGGCGCGGGCCGCGGCCAGCGAGTCCCACGGGAAGTCCGGCAGCTGCGGGCGGCCGGCGGGCCCGGTGGTGCTCAGGAACCCTCACCCTGCGGCGGCAGGGCGGCGACCAGCGGGTGGTCCTTGGCGATCTTGCCGGTCTTGGCGGCGCCACCGGGGCTGCCCAGGTCGGAGAAGAACTCCACGTTGGCGTTGTAGAAGTCCTTCCACTTGTCCGGGACGTCGTCCTCGTAGTAGATGGCCTCCACCGGGCAGACCGGCTCGCAGGCGCCGCAGTCGACGCACTCGTCGGGGTGGATGTAGAGCATCCGCTCGCCCTCGTAGATGCAGTCCACCGGACACTCGTCGATGCACGCCTTGTCGAGGACGTCGACACAGGCCTGGGTGATGACGTAGGTCACGGGTCTCCTCCGGGACGTGCAGGGGCGACGACCCCGGGACTGACCAGGGCCGCAGCGGTACGCCGTCAAGTATCACCCGGCACCCCCGCGGTCAGCGCGACGGGTGGTCGACCCGCCCTCTCGCGGGTGACCCGGCGACGTGCGCGGGAGGGCCACCACGCAGGATCGGGGCATGGGACAGAGACGCTCACCGCTCGGCGTCGTCGACCTGGAGCGGGTCGCCGCCCGCGGTTGGCGGGCCCTGGAGGAGGAGCCGCTGGGCGACTGGCTGCTGCGCGCCGGCGGCGGGTTCACCGGCCGCGCCAACTCCGTGCTCGTCGCCGGCGACCCGGGCCTGCCGCTGCCGGAGGCGGTCGGCGCCGTCGGCCGCTGGTACGCCGAGCGGGGCATCACGCCGTGCGCGCAGCTGCCCGGGGTGCAGGCGCGGGCCGCGGACGCGGCGTTCGCCGCCGCGGGCTGGTCCCGCGACGAGGACGTGCACGTGCTGACCGCCCCGCTGACCGCACCGGCGGCGCCGGACGTGCCGGTCGACCTCTCCCCCACCCCGGACGACGCCTGGCTGGCCGGCTACCGGCACCGCGGGCGGGCCCTGCCGCCGACCGCGCGGGAGGTGCTGGTCAACGCCGAGCAGGTCGCCTTCGCCTCGGTGCGGCTGGACCCCGAGCCAGCCCCGCTGGCGGCGGTGGGCCGCGGCGTGCTCACCGACGGGTGGCTCGGTGTCAGCGCGGTGACCGTGGCCGAGGAGCACCGGCGGCAGGGCCTGGCCACCGCGGTGATGGGCGCGCTGCAGCGCTGGGCCGCCGAACGGGGCGGCCACTTGGTCTACCTGCAGGTCGCGACCAGTAACGCCCCGGCGCGGGCGCTCTACCGCCGGGCGGGCTTCATCGAGCACCACCGCTACCACTACCGGCGGCTCCCGGGCTGAGCGCCGGACGGCGCGGGCCTCCGAGGGTCTGCCCCACGGCGAAGGCGGCGGAGACCACCCCGAGCAGCAGGAAGGCCAGGTTGACCGTGGTGGTGACCGCGTCACCACCGGGCAGCAGCAGGTCGCCCTCCGGGCGGGGGTTCATCGCGGCCACCGCGACGACCAGCCAGACCAGCGGCGGCAGCACGCCCACCAGACGGGAGCCGGACAGCTCCCGGGCCGCCCACGCCAGCAGCACGTTGCCGACCACCGCGGCGACGATCGCGATGGGCACCGGGATGCCGGCCGGCCGCCAGGGCAGCCAGAAGACCTCGACCACCGCCAGCCAGCCGGAGACGACGACGGCGGCCACCGCCCAGCCCAGCAGCCGGAGCGCGGTCACCCGGGCAGCCCGGCGAACAGGTCGTCCTCCCAGCCCTGCGGGCCGGGGCCGGCCGGGCCCCGGACGCCGCGGACCAGGCGGTAGTGCTCGGTGGCCAGCAGCTGCTGCCCCAGGCCGTTCGACAGCGCGAAGAACGGCCCGTCCACGGTGATCTGGGTGCGGTGGGCACGCATCGCGGCCTCCTTGCGCGCCGCCTGCTCGGGGGCGTCGACGACGGTGGTGACGACGTCGTCCGGCACCGCGAACGGCACCTCGTCCAGGTCGCCGAGCGTCTGGAACGGTGCGGCCTCGCCCAGCGCGGCCAGCGCCTCGATGCCCTGCTGCACCACCGAGCGGGGCATCGCGTTCCAGTAGACCTTCGGCACCGCCCAGGCCGGGCCGAGGTCGGGCCGGTGGGCGGCGTCAGCGGCGGCGTCGACGGCCGCCATCGCGACGCGGTGGGCCTGGATGTGGTCGGGGTGGCCGTAGCCGCCGTTCTCGTCGTAGGTGACCAGCACCTGCGGGCGGACCTCGCGGACGACGGCGACGGCGGCGTCCACGGCCTCGGCGCGGTCGGCCCGCCAGAAGGCCCGCGGCGCCTCGTTGGCAGGGGTGCCCATCATCCCGGAGTCTCGGTAGCGGCCCGCGCCGCCGAGGAAGCGCCGGTCGGTGACCCCCAGGGCGCGCATCGCGGCGGCCAGCTCACCGATCCGGTAGCCGCCCAGCTGGTCGGCCTGGTCGGGGGCGAGCTGGGCCAACTCGGGGACCAGCACCTCACCCTCCTCGCCGAGCGTGCAGGTGAGCAGCGTGACCTGCACGCCCGCTGCGGCGTAGCGGGCCATGGTGGCCCCGTTGTTGATCGTCTCGTCGTCGGGGTGGGCGTGCACGAGCAGCAGGCGACGATCAGCGGTCACCGGGACATCTTCCCGGGCGCGCGTGGCGCCCGAGAAAGCACCCCGCGCGAGGGCGCGGCGCGGAGGGACAACGCGAGCGGAGCGAGCTGTCGGGGTCAGGCGCGGGGTCCGGAGGACTCCCGCCTGACCCCGACGCAACGGCTCAACGCAGGCCGGGTACGGCCATTGGCCGCGGTGCGACGCGGAAGCGTCGCAATGTCACAGCACCGACTTGACCTCGGCGTAGTGGCAGGCGTTGAGGTGCCCGGTGCCGCGCTCCTCCAGGGGCGGGTCGACGTCGATGCACTGCTGACGCTGGGTGTCGGTGAGGACGTTGGCGAACTTCCAGCAGCGGGTGCGGAACCGGCAGCCCGACGGCGGGTTCGCGGGGCTGGGCACGTCGCCGCTGATGATGATCCGCTGGCGCTGCCGCTCACGGCGGGGGTCGGGCAGCGGGATCGCCGACAGCAGCGCCTGGGTGTAGGGGTGCGCCGGCCGGGTGAACAGCTCCTCCTGGTCGGCGACCTCGATGATCCGCCCGAGGTACATGACGGCGACCCGGTCGGAGATGTGCCGCACCACGGACAGGTCGTGGGCGATGAACAGGTAGCTCAGGCCCAGCTCGTCCTTCAGGTCCTCGAGCAGGTTGATGACGCCGGCCTGGATGGAGACGTCCAGCGCGGACACCGGCTCGTCGAGCACGAGCACCTTGGGCTGCAGCGCCAGGGCCCGGGCGATCCCGATGCGCTGCCGCTGCCCGCCGGAGAACTCCGCCGGGTACCGGTTGGTGTGCTCGGGGTTGAGCCCGACGGTCTCCACCAGCTCGCGCACCCGGGCGCGCAGCTCGGAGTCGTCCTGGGTGAGCCCGTGGATGATCAGCGGCTCGGCGACGATGTCGAACACCGGCAGCCGCGGGTTCAGCGACGCGTAGGGGTCCTGGAACACCAGCTGGATGTCCCGGCGCAGCGGCCGCATCTCCTTGCGGCCCAGGCCGACGAGCTCCCGGCCCTGGAACACCACCGAGCCGGCGGTGGCCGGCTGGAGGTTGAGGATGGCCCGCCCGGTGGTCGACTTGCCGCAGCCGGACTCGCCGACCAGCCCGAGCACCTCGCCCGGGTAGAGGTCGAGGTCGACGCCGTCGACGGCGCGGACCGCGCCGACGGTGCGCTTGATCAGCCCGCCGCCCTTGATCGGGAAGTGCTTCTCCAGCCCGCGGACCGTCAGGATCGGCTCCCGGGTGGCTGCGCCACCGCCGGGACGCTCGGTCGTGGGGGCGCTCATGCCCGTCCTCCGTTGCTGGCACCGCGGTCGCTGACCACGCTGCCGGTGTCGCTGCCGGTGCGCGCGGCACCGGGCTCGGTCTGGTCGTCCGGCGGGGTCGCCGGGGTGGCCGCGTCCCGGTCGACCTCGGTGCCGGCCACGTCGGCCGGCAGTGCCCCGGCGGCCAGCGTGCGGTCCTGGGCAGTAGCACTGAACACGTCGGCGGCGTGACCGTGGGCCGCGGCGACCTGCTCGGTGCGGATGCACGCCGCGTTGTGCCCCGGGGACACCTGCAGCAGGGGCGGCTCGGCCTCGTCGCACTCGGCGACGTGCAGCGGGCAGCGCGGCGCGAACGGGCACCCCGGGGGCAGGCTCACCAGGGACGGCGGGGCCCCGACGATCGGGGTCAGCCGCTCGCGGGTGCTGGAGTCCAGCCTGGGCAGGGAGCCGAGCAGCCCCAGGGTGTAGGGCATCCGCGGCTCGTAGTAGATCTCCTCGACGCTGCCGACCTCCACCGGCCGGCCGGCGTACATGACCAGCACGCGGTCGGCGATCCCGGCGACGACGCCCAGGTCGTGGGTGATCATCACCATCGCGGCGCCGGTCTCCTGCAGCGCCGTCTGCAGCACCTCGAGGATCTGCGCCTGCACGGTGACGTCCAGCGCCGTCGTGGGCTCGTCGGCGATGATCACCTCGGGCTGGTTGGCCATCGCGATGGCGATGACCACGCGCTGCCGCATGCCGCCGGAGAACTCGTGCGGGTAGGAGCGCACCCGCTCCTGGGCGTTGGGGATGCCGACGAGCTCCAGCAGCTCGACGGCGCGGGCCTCGGAGGCCTTCGACGACAGCGACTTGTCGTGGATGCGCAGCGTCTCCTCGATCTGCGCCCCGACCTTGTAGACCGGGTCCAGCGACGTCATCGGGTCCTGGAAGATCATCGACACGCCCTTGCCGCGCACGCGCGACATGCTGCGGTCGCTCTGCCCCAGCAGCTCCTGACCGCGGTACTTCACCGAGCCGGTCACCCGCGCGGATCCCGGCAGCAGGCCCATCACCGCCAGCGAGGTGACCGACTTGCCCGAGCCGGACTCGCCGACGATGCCGAGCACCTCGCCGGAGCGCAGCGTGTAGTCGACGCCGCGGACGGCGTGCACCAGACCGTCCTCGGTGGGGAACCGGACGTTGAGGTCGGTGACCTCCAGCAGGGGGGCGTTCGGGTCGGCGCCGTCGCGGCCGCCGGTGGCGCGGGCGTCGCTGAGGCTGCCCAGCGAGGTCGCGCCGGCGAGGGTGGACCCGGCAGCGGTGGACCCGGGAGAAGTGGACAAGGAGCTCTCCGTCATCAGGACTGTCAGGCCCGCACGCGGCGGTTGCTCGGGTCGAAGGCGTCGCGAATGCCGTCGCCGATCAGGTTGATCGACAGCACGATGATCAGCAGTGCGAGGCCGGGGAAGTAGAAGAGCCAGGGGCGGGTGCTCGCCGCCTGGACGCCGTCGGAGACCAGGCGGCCGAGCGAGGTCTCGTTGGCGCCGTTGACGCCGAAGCCCAGGTAGGTCAGCGCGGCCTCGAGGGTGATCGCGGTGGCCGCGGCCAGCGTCGTCCAGACGATCAGCGAGCCCAGGGCGTTGGGGATCAGGTGCCGGAAGATGATCCGCCGGTTGGAGGCGCCCATCGCGTGCGCGGCCTCGACGTACTCCTTCTCCCGCAGGGAGAGGAACTGGCTGCGCACGATCCGGGCCAGGTCCAGCCAGCCGAACAGGCCGAGGATGACGCCGACGCCCAGCGGCGTCCGGGAGCCGGGGAAGTTGCTGGCGACGACGATCAGCACGACCAGCAGCGGCACGGTGAGGATCAGGTCGACCAGCCGCATGAGCACGCTGTCGACCCACCGGCCGAAGTAGCCGGCCAGCGCGCCGACCAGCAATCCGAGCGGGAACGCGATGACGACGAAGAGCAGCACGATGAACAGCGAGCGCTGGACGCCGGTCATGATCCCGGCCATGAGGTCACGGCCGATCGCGTCGCTGCCCATGACGTAGCCGGAGGTGCCCGGCGGCACGGACTGGAAGTTGCTGTTCTGCTGGGCGTAGTCGACGCCGGTCACCAGCGGGCCGAGGAAGCCGAAGGCCAGCAGCAGGACGAAGATGACCGCTCCGGTCATCCCGATCCTGCTGCGCAGGAAGCGGCCGAGGATCTGCTGACGCTGACTGCGCGCCTTGACGCCGAACTCCCGGTCGATTCCGGTGCCCTCGGGAGCGCCCGGAGTCGCGGGCACCACCGGCCCGGTGGGGCCGGTCGTGGTCTGGGTGGAGGCCATGAGCTCGTTCCTTCTCGCGATGCCGGGTCAGGACAGCCGGATGCGCGGGTCGAGGACCGCGTAGAGGATGTCGGCGACCAGGTTGAAGATGACGACGAACACGGCGCTGACCAGCAGCCACCCCAGCACGACGTTGATGTCGTCCTGCTGGATGCCGTTGCGCAGCAGGTACTCGCCCATGCCGTGCCAGACGAAGACCGTCTCGGTGATGACCGCGCCGCCGAGCAGCGTGCCCACGCCGAGCGCGACCACCGTGGTCAGCGGGATCAGCGCGTTGCGCAGCCCGTGCCGGAGCACGGTGCGGCGGTAGGTGAGCCCCTTGGCCCGGGCCAGCCGGATGTAGTCGGATCCGAGCACGTCGAGCATCGCTGCGCGCTGGAACCGGCTCCAGGCGGCGAAGGACAGCGCGGCCAGGCTGATCGTGGGCAGCACGAGGTGCCCGAGCCGGTCGGACCAGAGTTCCCAGCCGGAGGCGTAGAGCGCGAGCCCCGGGGTCTCCTCACCGATCGTGTAGAGCAGTTGCTGCCCGAACAGGTCGTTCACCCCGCCGGCGACGTACTCCTTCAGCAGCGCGGCGAACCAGAAGGTCGGCAGCGCGATGAGGATGTAGGCGATGAACGTGAGGGTGTAGTCGGACGCCTTGTACTGCCGCACAGCACCGATGACGCCCACGATGATCGCCAGCAGGATGGCGATCACGACCGCGCCCACGATCATCCGGCCGGTCACCATCAGCCGCGGCCAGAGCTGGTCGGCGACCGGGGTGCCGTTGATGGTCTCGCCGAAGTCGCCGGTGAGCACCCCGGAGAGCCATCGCCAGTAGCGGACGAAGAAGTTGTCGTTCAGGCCCAGGGTCTCGCGGAGGTTGATGAAGAACGACTCAGGCGGCCGGGGGTTCTGGCCGTAGTACCTCGCCAGTGGATCGAAGCTGGCCGCACACAGCGCGAAGACCAGGAACGAACTGACCAGCAACACGAGGACCGACGCGAGCAGACGCCGGATCGTGAAGAAGAACATGCGGTGACCTTACGCCGGGAGCGAAAGCCGTCCGGTGCGGGACGACGAGGTGTGCGGAGCGTCCGGGTGCCTCACCCTCGGCCGGCTCTCGGTACCCGCCGGCCGACGGTGAGGGGGACCACCGCTGGCCACTCCGGGGGCGGTGGACGCGATGGCCGCGCCCCGGCCCCCGGACGAGCCACGGCCCCCCAGGAGGGAGGTCCCAGGGGGCCGCGGATCCAGCGCCCGGCGCCGTCAGGACGGCGGCGCCGGGCTCGGGTGGTGCTCAGTGCTGGTGGTGCTCAGTGCTGGTGACGCTCGGAGCCGCTGGTGCGTGCTCGGGCCTGAGGTCAGTTGTCGACGGTCCAGGTCGCCGAGTTCCACAGCGGACCAGCCTGGGTCGAGTTGTCCTCGACGCCGTTGATCGAGCTCTGGTACGCGATGAAGGTCGGCTTCTGGTACAGCGGAACCGTGGCGACCTGCTCCCAGAGCAGGGCGTCGATCTGGTTGCCCAGCTCGGCCTGCGCCTCGGGGTCGGGCTCGCTCACGAACTCGGCGAACAGGGCGTCGATCTCCGGGGTGCCCTGCCGCGAGTAGTTCTGCTGGATGTTGTCACCCTGCGGCTGGGTGTAGATCGACTGCGTCGCGCCGCGGAACGGCGACCCCACCCAGGCGAAGACGGCCGCCTGGAAGCCGCCACCCTCGAGCGAGGTGGGCGACTCGGCGCTCTCGAAGATGTCCGGGTTCGCATTGAACGTCGCCTCGATGCCCGCCTCGGCCAGCTGCGGGATCATGACCTCGATGGTGGTCTGCCGCAGCGGGTTGTTGGTCGTGGTGTCGATCTGGACCGACAGGCGCTGCCCGTCCTTGACGTAGATGCCGTCGGAGCCGGCGACCCAGCCGTCACTCTCCAGCAGGGCGCGGGCCTGCTCGACGTTCTGCTCCTTGTACTGCTCGGGAGCGGTGTCCTCGTACTGCGGCTGGTTGTTGAAGTAGATCCGGTTCTGCAGCACCTCGGCGTCGCTGGAGAACTGGCCCACGGTCTGGTCGACGATCTCCTGGCGGTCCAGGGCCATGGTGAAGGCCTGGCGAACGGCCAGCGAGCTCAGGATCGGGCCGGTGGCGTTGAAGTCCAGGTGCTCGAAGGACAGACCGAAGGTGATGTCGCTCTCGACGTTCGGCGCCAGCCCCTCGATCTGGTCGACCAGGTCCAGTTGCGGCTGGGGGTAGATGACGCCCAGCTCACCGGACTGCAGACCCTGGACGGCGGTCGTCGGGTCGTTGCCGATGTTCTGGATGACCAGCTGGTCGAGGTTCGGCCCGTCGCCCCACCACTCGGGGTTCGGCGTCAGGACGACGACCTGGTTGCCGACGTCGATGTTCTCCGCCTTGACCTGCCACGGACCGCCGGAGATGTCCTCGGGCAGGCCCTGGGCGATCGGCCAGCCGGCGGTCAGGGTCTCGCAGAGCGCCACCGGGTCGTCGTTGTCCATCAGGTGCGCGGGCAGGATTCCCCCACCGAAGTCACCGCTGAACAGCGACTGCCAGTCGGAGAACGGGGTCTCGTAGGTGACCGTGACGGTCTTGTTGTCGTCCCCCGAGCCCTCGACCGAAGAGATCTGCTCGTAGCCGGTGGTCGACAGGTTCGCCGGGCAGCCGCCGTCCGCCGGGTCACCGGAGCGGCTGCTCCGCCAGGTGAACTCGAAGTCGTCGGCGGTGATCGGAGTGCCGTCGCTCCACACCGCGTCGGGGCTGATCTCGTAGGTGTTCACCTGCTGCCCGTCGACCTCTTCGAGGGTCGGCTCCTCGGTCAGCAGGTCCTCGTTGTAGACGACGCTGAAGTCCGGCAGCGCGTTGAAGGCGCCGGGCAGGACCCCGTGGATGATGTTGGCGGTCGACACCGCGTTCCCGGCGGCGATGTTCGGGAAGAGGTTCTCCGGGAAGTCGGTGGACTCCCCGTACACGACACGCCCGCCGCCGGACTCGCTCCCGCCGCCACCGCTGTCACTGCTGCCGCCGCACGCGGACAGCACCATCGTGCCGGAGACCCCGGCAGCGATGAGCATCGCGCTGCGCTTGCTCAACTTCACGTTCGATTTCCTCCTCGACCCGCGACTGGCACGGGAGGCGGTCGGGAACCGGGACCTGCCGGTGACGGCGAGGTGGCCGGTCGGTGACGAGTTCGTACGCATCTGACAGACACCCGGTCGTGCAGAGCGGACGGGGAGGACAGTAAGCAGCCCCGGAGGGGCCGTCCACGACCGTCACCAACTTGTGACCTCTGCTCAGGACCGCTGCCCACGACCCGAAACATCAGTGCAACACCGGCGCCGCCCGCCTCGGGATTTCCGGGTGGGAGCGCGGTGCGACGAACGATCTTGCGTGTGGGGCGGGACACACCCGGACACGCCGATGCCACCGCCTGTGTTCGCGCCATCGACGCCGGGTGCTCCGTGCCAGGGACGACCGACGGAGGAAGAGCCCGTGAGCGCGATGGACGAAGTGAACCACGAGGCCCAGGAGCTCGGCGGCCGCGGCAAGGAGGTCGTCAGCGAGGCGACCGACCACTGGGACCTGCTGGCCGGAGGCCGGACCGACCAGGCCTCCGGCAACCTCGAGCAGGCCGGATGTGACGGTCGAGGACACCGTCACGTGAGCCGCTGGTCCGAGAGCGCGGGAGAGCGCGGGTGCTTCCGCGCGGGAAAGTGCGGGTGCTTCCGCGCGGGAAAGTGCGGGTGCTTTCGCGCGGGAAAGCACGCGCTCCCCTGGGAGAGGGCACGTACTTCCGTGGGGAAGCCCGGGACGGTCAGCCCGCGGCGGCTGAGGACAGTGCGGTCCGGATCCGGGCGACGACCGCGTCGAGGTCCTGCAGGTCGATCGAACTGAGCCGGATGACCCGCCAGCCGGCGGCGATGAGCCGCTCGTACCTGGCGTCGTCCCTGTCGATCTGGACGCCGTCGAAGTGGTGTGCGCCCTCGTACTCGACCACCACTCTGGCCTCCGGCCATGCGAGATCGACCTGTCCCAGGAAGACGCCGTGCTCGAACACCTCGAACTGCGGAACAGGGTGCGGGAGGCCCGCGAGGTGACAGGCAACTCGCACCTTGGACTCCGGTGGGCTCATGGCCCGGCCGTCGACGAGCGGCAGCAGCGCGCTCGCCCGGCGACTGCCCCACCGACCCTGCCGCCGGAGGAACTGCGCAGCGAGCACCGACTCGGTGAGACCGTCCGTCCGCCCCCTCCCGTCCCGGAGCATCCCGTCGAGCAGGGCGACCGCAGTCGCCCTCGCCTCCAGGGTCCCCACCTCCCACGCCGTCCGGGCAGCACTCGTGAGGCGGACGCCGTCGTCGTCGACCCACATCTCGTGCGGCCGCACGTCGGTCCGGTGCACCCGGACACCACGTGGCCCGGTCCACCGGCACTCAGCGGGGACGACGACCAGCACCGGATCGGCGGCCGCGCTGAACGGTGCACCGAACCACGTCGCCGCCGATCGTCCGCCGATCGCCGCCGCTGCAGGCATGAGCAGTGCCGCAGCACGAGCCTTCAATCGGTGGTCGTGGACGAGTCCGGCATCGGCATAGACGTTCTGGAGCACTCGGCGGTACAGCCCGGACTGCAGTTGACGCCTGGTGAGTACGCCTTCGGCCACGGCATGGGAACCGACGAAGAGCCCGCCCAGGAGGCGGCGGGACGTCATCACCGCAGCAGGGTCGCGCACCCAGCCCCGGCCGCGCTCCCGCCATCCACAGGCCGCGTTTCCCCGCGCGAAAGTTCGCGCGCTTCTCCGCGCGAAAGTGCGCGTGCTTCTCCGCGCGAAAGTGCGCGTGCTTCCCCGCGCGAAAGCGCGCGTGCTTCCCCGCGCGAAAGCGCGCGTGCTTCCCCGCGCGAAAGCGCGCGTGCTTCCCCGCGCGAAAGTGCGCGTGCTTCCCCGCGCGAAAGTGCGCGTGCTTCCCCGCGCGAAAGCGGTCAGAGACGGGCGAGGAGGGCGCGGACGGCGGGGAGCAGCGGGCGGTCGGCGGAGATCCAGTCGAGCTCCTCGAGCTCCTCGTCGGCCACCCAGCGCAGTTCGGTGTGCTCGTGGGCCACCAGCTCGCCGCCGGTCACCCGCCCCCACCACACCCGCAGGGTCGACGCCCCGGGCGCGCCCCCGGCGACGACGCCATCCAGCGGCACCTCCCCCAGGAACGACTGCGGGGCGATCACGACGCCGAGTTCCTCGCGGCACTCCCGGACCAGCGCGTCGAGGTCGGCCTCCCCTGGCTCGACCTTGCCCCCGGGGAACTCCCACAGCCCGGCCAGCGGCCCCGACCCGCGCTGCGCGACGAGCACCCGCCGCCGGTCGTCGACCAGCGCGGCACCGACCACCTGGGTCACCGCCAGGGCCCGCTCGGCGGCCGCCGCGGCGAAGGCGTCCAGGTGGGCCTGCATCGCGCGGACGACGCGGCCGCGCAGCAGCGTCTGGTCGACCAGCCCGCCGAGCACGCCGGGCAGCGACGTCTCCCAGTCGACCTGCTCCTCGACCAGGGTGCCGGCGGCGGTGGCCGAGAAGTGCCGCGTGTGCACCAGCCGGCGCAGGCCCCGGCGGGGCTCCGCCGCGTAGACGTCGGACCACGGCCGGTCGGAGACGACCTCCCGCAGCGGCTGCGACCACGGCCGGCCGAGGGACCGCGCCACGTCGAAGGCCACGGTGAGCGGCGCCTCCACCAACGTGGTGAACCTCAGCTGGAACACGCGGGTCAGCCAACCAGACACGGCAGGATGAGCGCCGTGCGCATCTCAGCCCGGGTCGACTACGCGGTGCGGGCGGCCGTCGAGCTGGCCTCCGTGGCGCCCGAGTCGCTGACGTCGGAGCGGATCGCCCAGGCCCAGGGCATCCCGGCCCGGTTCCTGCAGGCGATCCTCGGCGACCTGCAGCACGCCCGGCTGGTCACCAGCCAGCGCGGCCGGGAGGGCGGCTACCGCCTCGCCCTGCCCCCGTCGGAGGTCTCCATCGCCCGGGTCATGCGGGTGGAGCAGGGGTTCCTCGCCGAGGTGCACGGCCAGCGGCCCGAGGACGTCGAGTACCCGGGGCCCGCCGCATCGCTGGCCAACGTGTGGGTGGCCGCCCGGGAGGGCTACCGGCGGGTGCTGGAGAACGTGACCCTGGCCGACGTCGTCACCGGCACGATGCCGCCGCAGGTCGCCGAGCTCATCGAGCTCGAGAGTGCCTGGCGCTCCTTCGGCGTCCCCGCGGCCGACTGAGCGCCACGACCGAGCGCCACCGTCGAGCCGGTGTGGCACCATCGAAGCGTGACGGACTGCGGCGCCCTGCTCGTGGCGCGCCTGCACGTCGACCTGGCGCGGGTCTCCAGCGCCGCCTGTCGCGCCGAGCGCTGACCCCGGCCCCGCTCCCCCGCAGCCTCCCTGCTGCACCCACACCCGGCCGCGTCGCGCACGCTCCCGTGCCGGCGCAGAGGAGAACGACTGACGTGTCGACCCCCACTCGCAGCAGCAACCGCCCCGTCCGCGGACAGGGGCAGTGGGCGCTGGGCTACCGCGAGCCGCTGAACCCGAACGAGCGGATGAAGAAGGACTCCGACGGGCTGGACGTCCGCCAGCGGATCCTCGACATCTACGCGCACACCGGGTTCGGCGGCATCGACCCCGGCGACCTGCGCGGCCGGATGCGCTGGATGGGGCTCTACACCCAGCGGGCCCAGGGCATCCCCGGCGGCAAGACCGCCGTGCTGGAGCCCGAGGAGCTCGAGGACGAGTACTTCATGCTGCGGGTGCGCATCGACGGCGGGCAGCTGAGCACCGAGCAGCTGCGGGTCATCGGCGGCATCAGCACGGAGTTCGGCCGGGACGTCGCCGACGTGACCGACCGGCAGAACGTGCAGCTGCACTGGATCCGGATCGAGGACGTGCCGGAGATCTGGCGGCGGCTGGAGTCCATCGGGCTCTCCACCACCGAGGCGTGCGGTGACGTCCCCCGGGTGATGCTGAACTGCCCGCTGGCCGGTGTGCTCGAGGACGAGGTCATCGACGCCTCCGAGGTGCTGGCCCAGACCGTCGAGAAGTACCTGGGCGACCCGCAGTTCAGCAACCTGCCGCGCAAGTGGAAGACGTCGATGTCCGGGTGCGTCGACCACTGCACCGAGCCCGAGATCGACGACGTCTCCTTCGTGGGCGTGGTGAACGCCGACGGCGAGGCCGGCTACGACCTGTGGGTCGGTGGCGGCCTGTCGACCAACCCGATGTTCGCCAAGCGGATCGGGGTGTTCGTCCGCCCCGACCAGGTGACCGACGTCTGGGCGGCGTGCACCGCGATCTTCCGCGACTACGGCTACCGCCGGTCGCGCAACCACGCCCGGATCAAGTTCCTGATGGCCGACTGGGGCCCGGAGAAGTTCCGCCAGGTGCTGCAGGACGAGTACCTGCACGAGCAGCTCCCCGACGGCCCCGCCCCGGCGCCGGCCAAGCACGACCAGCGCGACCACGTCGGCGTCAGCAAGCAGAAGGACGGCCTCAACGCGCTCGGCTTCGCGCTGCGCACCGGCCGGCTCAGCGGCACGCTGCTGACCCGGATCGCCGACCTCGCCGAGGAGTACGGCACCCAGGGCGGGCGCATCCGGACCACGACCCAGCAGAAGCTGGTCATCCTCGACGTCCCGGACGAGCGGGTCGAGGACCTGGTCGACGCTCTGGCCGAGCACGATCTGCTGGTGCGGCCCAGCGCCTTCCGCCGCGGCACCATGGCCTGCACCGGCCTGGAGTTCTGCAAGCTGGCGATCGTCGAGACCAAGCACCACGCCCAGGAGCTGTACGCCGAGCTGGAGCGGCGGCTGCCGGAGTTCGACGAGCCCATCGGGATCAACGTCAACGGCTGCCCGAACAGCTGCGCCCGCTTCCAGACGGCCGACATCGGCTTCAAGGGCATGATCGTCCGCAACGCCGCCGGCGAGAGCGTCGAGGGCTTCCAGGTGCACCTGGGCGGGCACCTCGGGGTCGAGGCCTCCTTCGGTCGCAAGTTCCGCGGCCACAAGATCACCAAGGAGGAGACCGCGGACTACTGCGAGCGGGTGCTCCGCGGCTACCTCGAGCGCCGCGAGCCCGGCGAGCGGTTCGCCGCGTACGTCTCCCGCGCGGAGGAAGAGTGGCTGGTCTGATGGCCGCGTCGCACGCCTCGGCGGACCTGGCACCGCTGTGCGCCGATGGAGTGGCTGGTCTGACGTGACCGAGCCGACCGAGCCGGCGCGGCCGGGAAGGACCCGGGAGCTCCCGGTGTTCCACTGCCCGTACTGCGGCGACGAGGACCTCGTCCCCGAAGGCGAGGGCTGGCACTGCACCGCCTGCCTGCGGACCTTCACCGTGCACCTGACCGGAACTGGGGTGAACCGATCGTGACCACCGCCGTCGTCCAGCCGACACCGGAGCTGGCCGCCGAGGCCGACGCACGCTTCGCGGGCATCGCCGACCCGGTCGAGCAGGCCCTCGCCGTGCTGACCTGGGCCGGGGAGACCTTCGGCGACGGGTTCGCGATCACCTCGAGCATGGCCGACGGGCTGCTGGCGCACCTGGCCAGCCGCGCCGTCCCCGGGGTGAACGTCGTGTTCCTCGACACCGGGTACCACTTCGCCGAGACCATCGGCACCCGCGACTGGATCACCGGCGTGCTGCCGATCACGCTGCACAACGTCCAGCCGCCGCTGTCGGTGGCCGAGCAGGACGCGGCGCACGGCGCCAAGCTGTACGAGCGCGACCCGGACCTGTGCTGCTCGTTGCGCAAGGTGCAGCCGCTGGCGCAGGCGCTGGCCGGGTTCGTCGCCTGGGGCTCGGGCGTGCGCCGCGACGAGGCGGTCACCCGGGCGGGCACCAAGGTCGTCGACTGGGACGCCAAGCGGGGCATGGTGAAGGTGAACCCGCTGGCGGCCTGGACGCAGGAGCACGTCGACGCCTACATCGCCGAGCACCAGGTGCCGGTGAACCCGCTGCAGGAGATCGGCTACGCCTCCATCGGCTGCGCGCCGTGCACCCGCCCCGTCGCCCCGGGCGAGGACCCGCGCGCCGGCCGCTGGGCCGGCAAGAACAAGGTCGAGTGCGGCCTGCACGTCTGAGCGGCAGGATCGGGGCATGGCCCACCGCACCCTGCTGACGCCCGACCAGCTCACCGCCGCGCTCGCCGAGCTGCCCGAGTGGTCGGGGGACACCTCCGGCATCGAGCGGACGGTGCAGGGGATCGACTTCGCCGACGCGGCCGAGGTGATGGCCGACCTGGCCCTCGCCGCCGACGAGTTGGACCACCACCCCGACGTAGACGTCCGCTGGCGCACGCTGCGGGTCTTCCTGACGACGCACTCCGCCGGCGGCGTGACGGAGCTGGACGTCGAGTACGCCCGCCGCACCGACGACGCCCTCACCCCGTTCACCGACACCGACCCGGAGCTCGCCGCGCAGGTCGACAGCCTGCTGGCACCGGATCGTCAGCCGGGCAGGGACGCGTAGAGGTCGACCCGGTACCCGTCGGGGTCGGCGACCGTGGCGTAGCGCTGCCCCCACGGGGCGTCCCACGGCGCCAGCACCACCGTGTGCCCGGCCGCGGCCACCCGGGCGACCACCTCGTCGACCTCTGCCGGGCTGCCGAGGCGGCTCGCGAACGCCGCGCCGGTGCCCGGCCGGGGCGCCTCCCCGAGCAGCTCGGTCAGCATCGCGATCGTGTCGATCATGAGCCGCGCCCCGGTGCCCGGCGTGGCCTCCACGTGCTCCTCGCCGTCGTCGAACGGCGGGAAGCGGAACCCGAGCAGCTCGTAGAAGGCGACGGCCCGGCGCAGGTCGGTGGCGGCGACGCCCACCGCGGTGATCTCCATGCCGGGGGTCTACCGGCCGGGTCGGACAGAACGGTCCTGTCGGTGCTCACCGGCAGGCTGCCGGCATGGCCACCCGAACCGTCCTCTCCCCCGGTCAGCTGACCGCAGCGCTCCCCGGCCTGCCGGCGTGGTCAGGCGACACGACCGGCAGCTGGCGGACCGTTCGCCGGGTCGGGCTGCTGTCCGTCGGAGACGTCGTCGACGACCTGGCCGCCCTGGCAGCGGAACTCGAGGAGGAGACGGGCGACCGACCCGATGTGGAGTTCCAGTGGCGGGCCTCCCGCCTCCGCGTCGGCGTGCGCCACGGGGGCAGCGAGCTCGACCTGGAGTCCGGCCGCCAGCCCTGGGCTTCGGGCGGCCTACGACCTCATCGCTCGACAGTTCCCCGGCTCCCGGCTGCCGTGACCAGCCGGCGCCGTCCCCCTCAGCCCTCGACGGGGAGGACCAGCAACCTCAGCAGGCGGTCGGCCTCGGCGTCCGGGTCGGCGGTCAGGCCGGTGTGCACCGGGCCCGGCTGGACGACGGTGCTCCGCGGCGCGGTGAGCCAGCGGAACCGCGAGCCCAGCACCTCCCGGCCGGCCGCCCCCGCGGCGGGCTCGGCCGCACAGACGTCGCCGGCCGCCTGCAGCGCGGCGCCGATGGCGGCTGGGTCGGCGGTCGGATCGAGAGCGCGCAGCCGGTCGACGTCCAGGTGCAGCCGGGCGCCCAGGTAGTCCAGCTGCCGGCAGTAGACCAGCACCCCCGCGTTGAGGCACTCCCCCCGCTCCACCCGCGGCACCACCCGCAGCACGGCGTACTCGAAGGTCTGCCTCACCGCTGCGTCATCCCCTCGGGCGGCGGCGGCCCCAGCCAGGACGGCCGGTTCTGCCCGCGGGGCGCCGACCGCCGTCCGGCACCGCCGGCCCGGGCGCTGGCGACCAGGCCGGGCAGCCAGGCGTCGCGGGCGGCGAGGCGGGCCAGCAGCTGGTCGACGTAGCGGGCGCGCACCGTCGCCGGCCCCTCGTCGGGCGTGGGCCCTTCCAGCCACGCGTCGGGCACCAGCGCGAGCACCTCGGTCAGCAGCTCCCGGGTGACCCGGGAGGCCAGCGCCGCGTCGGCGCCCGGCACGTCGGGCTCGCACTCGACCAGCGCGTGCTGGGCGGCGTCGTAGGGGCGGGTGACTGCGGCGGCGGCCCCGGCCCAGTTGTGGTGGAAGGTGAGCGAGGCACCGTGGTCGATCAGGTGCAGCCGGCCGTGCCAGAACAGCATGTTCGGGTTGCGCCAGGACCGGTCGACGTTGCCGATCAGCGCGTCGAACCAGAGCACCCGCCCGGCCAGCTCCGGCGACACCTGGGCGGCGCCGGCCTCGAAGTCCAGCGCGCCGGGCAGGTAGTCCATGCCCAGGTTCACCCCGGCCGAGTTGCGCAGCAGCTCCTGCACCTCGAAGTCCGGCTCCCCCACCGCGAGCTCGGGCGCGACGTCGACGGTGACCAGCGCCGGCACCGGCAGCGACAGCCGGCGGGCCAGCTCACCGCAGACCACCTCGGCGGCGAGCACCTTCACGCCCTGCCCGGCCGCCCGCCACTTGACCACGTAGGTGCCCAGGTCGTCGGCCTCCATGAGGCCGGGCAGCGAGCCGCCCTCGCGCAACGGGGTGACGTAGCGGGTGGCGGTGACGGCGGGCAGCACAGTGGTCACAACGTACCGCCCCTGGTCCGGGGTCCGGCCCCCCGAACGGATGACCGGCCCGCCGCAGCCTCCCCCGCCGGTCGGTTGTGCACCACCATGTCCGGATCGGGCACTCGGTCACGGACGGCCGGCGCCACCAGCGCCAGGAGGCGACATGGAGGGCACGGGGCAGAACACGACCGAGCTGCGCCGCACGGTGCTGGCGGAGTTCGGCGTGGTCGTGCTCCTCACCGTCGCCCTCGGCGTGGCCAGCGCGGCCTGGGACCTGCCGGCCGTCCTGGGCCGCTGGTCCCGGGGGCCGGTGCCGGTCGACCACCTGGTCGTGCTGCTGGCCGGCAGCCACCTGTTCATGATCGGCTTCGGCGCCCGGCGCGGCGCCCAGCTCAAGCGCGAGCACCGCCGCCGGGCGTGCGCCGAGTCCGACCTCTCCTACCGGGCCAGCCACGACCTGCTCACCGGGCTGGCCAACCGCGAGTCCTTCTTCTCCGGTCTGGCCACCGCGCTCGCCGGCGACGCCGGTCCTCCGCCCGCCCTGCTCCTCATCGACCTCGACGGCTTCGGCGACGTGAACGCCACCCTCGGCCACGACACCGCCAACGACCTCCTGTGCGCGGTCGCGGCCCGGCTGACCGACGACGCACCGCCCGGCGCCCTGGTGGCGCGCCTGGGTGGCGACGAGTTCGGCGTGCTGCTCCGCGGACCGTCCGCCGCAGACCCGCACACCTCGTCCGCGCGCCTGCTCGCCGCGCTGCAGCAACCGGTGCGGCTGGGCAGCCTGGTGCTGGACGTCTCGGCGTCCGCGGGGCTGGCGGCCGGCCCCGCGACCGAGCCGACCGAGCTGTTGCGCCGGGCCGACGTCGCCTTCTCCGACGCCCGGGCCCACCGGACGGGGCTGGTCGTCTACTCCCCCGCGATCGACACCTTCGACGCCGACCGGCTGGTGCTGCACGGCGAGCTGCGCGGGGCCGTCGCCGCCGGGGAGCTGCGGCTGCACTACCAACCGCAGGCGTGCCTGCGCACGGGCCGGGTGATCGGGGTGGAGGGCCTGCTGCGCTGGGAGCACCCGCGCCGGGGCCTCCTGCTGCCCGGGTCGTTCATCGACCTGGCCGAGCACACCGGGTTGATCCGCGAGCTCACCGACGCCGTCCTGGTGCAGGCGCTCGCCGACAGCCGCAGCTGGACCGACGCCGGCCGCCCACTGCGGGTCGCCGTCAACCTCTCCGCGCGCAGCCTCGGCGACCTGGCGCTGCCCGGGCGCATCGCCGCGCTGCTGCGCGATGCCGGTGTGACCCCGGGGGCGCTGGAGCTGGAGATCACCGAGACCGCCGTGATGGACGACCCGACGCGGGCGCTGGAGGTGCTGCGCCAGCTGCGGGTGCTCGGCGTCGGTCTGTCGGTGGACGACTTCGGCACCGGGCACGCCTCGCTGGCCTACCTCACCCAGCTGCCGGTGCAGACGCTGAAGATCGACCGGTCGTTCGTGATGGGCATGCTGACCGATGCCGGCTCGCGGACGATCGTGCGGGCGCTCATCGGACTGGCGCACGACCTCGGGCTGCGGGTGGTTGCCGAGGGCGTGGAGAGCGCCGCGACCTCGCGGGACCTCCGCGCCCTGGGCTGCGACGAGATCCAGGGCTTCTGGCTGGGTGGGGCGGTCCCCGCGGCCGAGGTGCCGGCGCTGGTCACGCAGCTGGAGCACCGCCTGAGGGCGCACAGCGCCCGGTCCTGACCGGCCGGGCACACTGGCCGGGTGGGATTCCTCCGCCGTACGACGCTCACCCAGCTGGCCGACGCACCGTTCACCTACCCCGAGGTGGGCGCCACCCGGGACGCCGAGCTGCCGGCCGGCTACGACCACGTGGACCGCCGCGAGCGGATCGGCTCGGGCGCGACGGAGTTCGACCGCGCCGCCGCCGCGGTGTTCCGCTGGGCGGCCCAGCGCGCCGCCGGCCTGCGGATCCAGGCCAGCGGCCCGGCCAGCACGGTCGGCACCGTCGTCCTGATGACCGCCGGGCTGCGCCGACTGGGCCTGGACATCCCGTGCCGGGTCGTCTGGGTGGTCGACGAGCCGGACCGCCGCGGGTTCGGCTACGGCACGCTCCCCGGCCACCCGGAGAGCGGCGAGGAGAGCTTCGTCGTCACGCGGGCGCCCGACGGCGAGGTGCACTACGAGCTGCGCGCCTTCTCCCGGCTGGCCACCCCGCTCGCCCGCCTGGGCGCCCCGGTCAGCAGCCGGGTGCAGTCCCTGGCCCTGGACCGCTACGTGACGGCGATGCGCCGCTCGGCCCGGGGCTGACCGTTCAGCCCTCGGCCGCGGCCCGCTCGTCCTTGATCATGTCCTTGCTGCGGACCAGCCGCAGCAGGGTGACCACGAACAGACCACCGACCATGTTGAGCAGCGTGGCGTACCAGAACCAGGCCAGCCAGTCGCCGTAGCCGAACGGCGCACCGGCGTGCAGCGCGACGAAGATGAGCAGCGAGTCCAGGATCGAGTGGAACAGCTGCAGCCCGGCGAGCAGGAAGCCGCCCGCGACGGCGGCGACGACCTTGACCCCGTCGGACTCGGTGCCGTGCTGCATCCGGGTCATCAGCGTGATGGCGATCCCCGCCAGGATCGCCAGCGAGGCCGACTGCAGGTCCAGCGGTGCCTCCACGAAGTGCGCGGCGCTCTCGATGGCCGTGGCGCCCAGCTCGGGGAAGGCGTGGGCGACCAGCCAGGCCACCAGCCAGCCGCCCAGCAGGTTCATCAGCAGGGTCCCGCTCCACAGCTTGCCCAGCTGCGCGAAGCCGGCCCGGCCGGCCGCGACCGCGGTGACCGGGACCAGGAAGCCCTCGGTGAACAGCTCGCTGCGGGCCAGCAGGAGGGCGATGAACCCCACGGAGAAGGCGAGACCGGCCAGCAGGTGGCTGCCGGTCTCGGCGTAGACCGCGAGCAGCAGCAGGATTCCGGTCGCCACCTCCAGGCCGCCGGCGAAGCCGGTGGTGAGGACCTCCCGCCAACTGCGGTGCAGGCGCTGCGCGCCGTCGCTGACGATCGCGTCGAACGCCTGCTGCAGTTCGTCCTCGGTCGGCCCCGGCGTCTCGCCGAGCTCCTCCCGGGCGTCCTCCTCGCGGATGTCCACGGCGTTCCCCTCCTGCCCTGATGGCCGGGCGAGGTGCGCCACGGTCCGGCCGCGCACTACCCGCTGGGGCACCGCGCACACCCGCTAGACGTCGCGGCGGACCAGCAGCACCGCGGCGAGCAGCCAGCTGCCGCCGGCCCAGGCGGCGGTGACGGCCAGGCCCACCGCCCAGCCGGGACCGTCGGCCAGGAAGGGCACCCCGGCGACCCGCAGCACCGGCAGCGCCTGCGCCAGCGACGTGGCGACGTCACCGAACAGCGACAGCACCCCCGACGGCGCCGGGACGACGAGGGTCCTGCCCGCCAGCCACCGCGCCCGGCGAGGCACCCCGGCCCCGTCCCCCCGTGCGGACACGCGGCTCAGTTCAGGGCGGGCACCTCGGTGGCCGGGTCGCCGTCGGCGGCGGCGGCGAGCGCCGGCTCGACCCGCTCCAGCAGCCAGGGCAGCGACAGCGGGCTGCCGTAGCCGAGCGCCGCGCTCAGCTCGCCGCTGTAGGGGCCCAGGTGGACGGCGCGGTCCTCGGTCACCACGCTCAGCGCGGCCAGCAGCGGCTCGGCAGCGGTGTCCTCCGGCGTGTACCCGTTGAGCACCAGGACCTCGGCGTCGAGCAGGTCCAGGCGCTCCTGGCTGACGTCGGTGCTCGTCTCGGGGACGGCGAAGCCGAGGTCGCTGAAGAACTGGGTGCGCAGGTCGTCCTGGCCGAGCAGGTAGTGGCCTGATCCGACGCCGGTCAGGTCGACCGCGATCGACGTGCCGGCGAAACCGGGGTTGTCGCTGATCGCCTGCTCGAACCGGCCCTCGACCTCCTCGACCAGCTCCTGCGCCTGCTCCTCGCGGCCGAGCGCCTGGCCGGTGAGCAGGGTCTGCTGCTGCCAGGGGGTGGCACCGTCGGGGTACTCGTCGGTCTGCGCGAGGGTCGGGGCGATGCCGGACAGCTGGTCGTAGACCGCCTGGTCCAGGTAGGAGTACACGCCGACGATCAGGTCCGGGTCCAGCGCGGCGACGGCCTCGACGTCGATCTCCGCGCCGCCGACGGTCGGCAGCTCCGCCCCGTCGAGCTGCTCCTGGGCCCAGGGACGCTGCGTGGCGTCGTAGTCGCCGAGGTTCTCCCGGACGCCGACCGGCGTCACACCCAGGGCGAGCACGAAGTCCTGGTCGTTGAAGCCGACCGTGACCACCCGCTCGGGCTCCTCGGGGATCTCGGCCGTGCCGAACTTGTGCTCGATGGTGACCGGGAAGGCCCCCGACGACGACGCCGACGACCCGGTGGTGGCCGCGGTGTCCGCCTCCTCGGAGCCGGCGCAGGCGGCCAGCCCGAGGACGGCGGTGAGGCCGGCGACCAGGACGGCGGCGCGGCGGACGGGACGGCGGGGCACGGCGGGCTCCTCAAGATCAACGGCAGGCGAGCAGAGGTTAGCCTTGCCTTGGTCAGCCTGGGAAGTCACCCCCTCTCAGCGCTCCGGCTGCTCCAGCGCCGAGGGGCCGAACCGCTCGACCCGGATCGCCGACGGCGCCAGGCCCAGCCCGACCAGCAGCTGGCTGGCGGCCTCGGCGAACGCCGCCGACCCGCACACGTACGCGGTCTGCCCCTCCTCCCAGAGGGGCAGCAGGTCCATCGCGGTCATCCGGGCGGCCGGGCGGATGCCGTGCGCCTCCCGGGTGGTCGCGATCAGCGCGCCGGCCGCGGCGAGCTCCTCGGCGTACGGCAGCTCGGCCACCGTCCGCGCCGACACCGCCACCCGGAGCAGGTCCAGCCGGCCGATGTCCCGGGCGTGCCGCACCATCGCCACCAGCGGGACGACACCGGTCCCGCCGCCCACCAGCAGCGCCGGGGTCCGCCCGTCCCAGACGAACCAGCCACCGATCGGCCCGCGCACCTCCAGCTCGTCGCCGGGTTCGACGACGTCGGCCAGGTAGGTGCTCACCTCACCGTCATCCAGCCGCTCGACGAACAGCTCGACCAGCGGGTCGCCCGGCGCGGAGGCGACGGAGTAGGACCGCTGCGCGGTGTAGCCGTCCTCGGCCGTCAGCCGGACGACGTAGTGCTGGCCGGGCAGGTGGTCGACCCGGTCGTGGACGTCGAGCCGCAGCTCGACCGAACGGGCGATCGGCCGGCGCAGCCCGGCGACGGTCGCGGTGGCCCACCCGCCCGCCGGCGCGGACGTCGTGGCCAGGGCCGGCGGCTCGACCGGCTGCGGCTCGGCGCCGGGCGCGGTGGCGGGGTCCGGGAGCGCGTCAGTCACCCTGCCACCTCAATCGCCCTGGTACCGCTGCTGCTTCCACGGGTCGCCACGGTCGTGGTAGCCGTTCTGCTCCCAGAAGCCCTGCTGGTCGCGCTTGAGCAGAGTGATCTTGCTGATCCACTTGGCGCTCTTCCAGAAGTAGAGGTGCGGCACCAGCATGCGCACCGGGCCACCGTGCTCGATCGGCAGCGGCTGCCCCTCGTACTCCCACACCAGCCACGCCTTGCCGCCGGTGACGTCCTCGATCGGCAGGTTGGTGGTGTAACCGGTCTTCGACGTCGCCATCACGAACCGCCCCTCGGCGGTCGGCCTGGCGACCTCCAGCAGCGAGTCGACGCTGATGCCGGCGAAGTGGGTGTCGAACTTCGACCAGGTGGTGACGCAGTGGATGTCGCCGCTGTAGGCCGACGCCGGCAGCGCGTGCGCCTCGTCCCAGGTCCAGGTCGTCGGGTTCTCGACCTCGCCGTCGACGGTGATCGTCCACGTCTCGGGGGCGATCCGGGGCGTGGGCTCGGCGGTGAGCACCGGCCAGTCGCCGCCGACGTCGTACTGGCCGGGTGGGAGCCGCGGGTCGCTGGGGCCGCGACGGCGGCCGAGGAAGCCGCGAGTGGGTCCGGGCACGTCCGAAGTTCCTCTCTGACCGGCCCTGACGGGCGGGTGCGGGGCCGAACGACGGAGATCATCCTCCTTCCCGGGGGCCAGCGCCTCCCCCGGGTACCGGCCGCGACGGGCGGACCCGCAGGTGAGGGTCGCCTTACATGAGCCGTGTCACGGCGGGTTCACCTGGGTGTCACGTGGGCACAGGGAATACCTTGGGCGTCGTGGCGACGATGACGACGCAGCAGGCTCCACGGAGAGCCCCGAAGACCGGCCGGTTCAGCAACTCGGTCGTCAAGAAGACGGTCATGGCCGTCAGCGGGATCATCATGATCCTGTACTTGATCGCCCACATGATCGGCAACCTGCACGCCTTCGAGGGTGCCGAGTCCTTCAACCACTACTCGGGGTGGATCCGCAGCATCGGCGAGCCGGCCGTCCCGACCCAGACGGTGCTCTGGATCATCCGGATCGTGCTGCTGGTGTCGGTGGTGGCGCACTTCTGGGCCGCCGTCTCGCTGTGGCGCCAGGCCAAGCGCGCCCGTCCGGTGCCCTACGCGACGAAGAAGCGGGTGCAGCAGAGCTTCGCCTCGCGCACCGTCCGCTGGGGCGGCGTCATCCTCGCGCTGTTCATCATCTGGCACATCCTCGACCTGACGCTGGGCGCCGTGAACCCGGCCGGGCACGACACCACGCCGTACGAGCGCCTGGTCGCGAGCTTCTCGAACATCCCGATCACGGCCTTCTACGTCGTCTCGATGCTGCTGCTGGGCCTGCACCTGCGGCACGGCATCTTCGCCGCCACGCAGACCCTCGGGCAGACCAACAAGAAGCGCGAGCGCGCCGTGAACGCGCTGGCCTACGTCGTCGCCACCGTGCTCACCGTGGGCTTCCTGCTCGTGCCGCTGTCCATCGCCTTCGGCCTGATCGACTGACGGGAACCCCAGCCATGCCTCTCGAGCTCTTCACCGTCGGCGAGCCGATCGCCGACACCAAGGCCCCCCGCGACGTCCCCATCGCCCAGCGGTGGGAGGAGCGCAAGTTCCGTGCCCGGCTGGTCAACCCGGCCAACCGCCGGCGCCTGTCGGTCATCGTGGTCGGCACCGGCCTGGCCGGTGGCTCGGCGGCGGCGACGCTCGCCGAGGCCGGGTACCGGGTCAAGAACTTCTGGTTCCAGGACAGCCCCCGCCGCGCCCACTCCGTGGCCGCGCAGGGCGGGATCAACGCCGCGAAGAACTACCGCAACGACGGTGACAGCGTGCACCGGCTGTTCTACGACACGGTCAAGGGCGGCGACTTCCGCTCCCGCGAGGACAACGTGCACCGCCTCGCCGAGGTGAGCACCAACATCATCGACCAGTGCGTCGCCCAGGGCGTGCCCTTCGCCCGCGAGTACGGCGGCCTGCTGGACAACCGCTCCTTCGGTGGCGCACAGGTGTCGCGCACCTTCTACGCCCGCGGCCAGACGGGCCAGCAGTTGCTGTACGGCGCCTACCAGGCGCTGGAGCGGCAGATCGGGCTGGGCAACGTCGAGCAGCACCCGCGCACCGAGATGCTCGACCTGATCGTCGTCGACGGTCGCGCCCGGGGCATCGTCGTCCGGCACCTGATCACCGGCGAGATCACCTCGCACATGGCCGACGTCGTCGTGCTGGCCTCCGGCGGCTACAGCAACGTCTTCTACCTGTCCACGAACGCCAAGGGCTCCAACGTCACGGCGGCCTGGCGGGCGCACAAGCGGGGCGCGCTGTTCGCCAACCCCTGCTACACCCAGATCCACCCGACCTGCATCCCGGTCAGCGGCGACTACCAGTCGAAGCTGACGCTGATGAGCGAGTCGCTGCGCAACGACGGGCGCGTGTGGGTGCCCAAGGAGCGGGGCGACACCCGCGACCCGCGGGAGATCCCCGAGGACGAGCGCGACTACTACCTCGAGCGCATCTACCCGGCGTTCGGCAACCTGGTGCCCCGCGACATCGCCTCGCGCCAGGCGAAGAACGTCTGCGACGAGGGCCGCGGCGTGGGCCCGAACGGGCTGGGCGTCTACCTGGACTTCTCCGACGCCATCCAGCGGGTCGGCCGCAAGGCGATCGAGGCCAAGTACGGCAACCTCTTCGACATGTACAACCGGATCACCGGGGAGGACGCGTACGAGACCGGCATGCGCATCTACCCGGCGGTCCACTACACGATGGGCGGGCTGTGGGTCGACTACGACCTGCAGTCCACGATCCCGGGCCTGTTCGTGATCGGTGAGGCCAACTTCTCCGACCACGGCGCGAACCGGCTGGGTGCCAGCGCCCTCATGCAGGGTCTGGCCGACGGCTACTTCGTGCTGCCGAACACGATCAACGACTACCTGGCCGACGGCCCCTTCCCGAAGGTCGACACCACCCACCCGGCGGTCGTCGAGGCCGAGCAGGGCGTCCGCGCCCAGACCGAGAAGCTGCTGTCGATCAACGGCACCCGCACGGTCGCCTCGTTCCACCGGGAGCTGGGCAAGCTCATGTGGGACCTGTGCGGCATGGAGCGGTCGGAGGAGAGCCTGCGCAAGGCGCTCGACCGGATCCCGGAGATCCGCCAGGAGTTCTGGACCAACGTCAAGGTCTCCGGCGAGCAGGGCATCTTCAACCAGAACCTCGAGCACGCCGGCCGGGTCGCCGACTTCATCGAGCTCGCCGAGCTCATGTGCGTCGACGCGCTGCACCGCAACGAGAGCTGCGGCGGGCACTTCCGGGCCGAGAGCCAGACGCCTGAGGGTGAGGCGCTGCGCGACGACGAGAACTTCGCCTACGTCGCCGCGTGGGAGTACACCCCGGAGGGCGTCCCGCCGGTGCTGCACCGCGAGGCCCTCGAGTACGAAGTCGTCCACCTCGCACAGCGGAGCTACAAGTGACCAGCACAGAGCAACGGATGATGAGCCTGACCCTGCGCATCTGGCGCCAGCGCGACCGGACGCAGAAGGGCAAGATGGTGACCTACCACGTCACCGACGTCTCGCCCGACATGTCCTTCCTCGAGATGCTCGACGTGCTCAACGAGAAGCTGATCCTCGACGGCGACGACCCGGTGGCCTTCGACCACGACTGCCGCGAGGGCATCTGCGGCTCCTGCGGTCTGATGATCAACGGCATCGCGCACGGCCCGGAGCAGGCGACCGTCTGCCAGTTGCACATGCGCTCGTTCAACGACGGCGACGTGCTGGACATCGAGCCGTGGCGCTCCGGTGGGTTCCCGGTGGTCAAGGACCTCGCGGTCGACCGCTCCGCGTTCGACCGGATCATCTCCGCCGGCGGGTTCATCAGCGTCCCCACCGGTACCGCTCCCGACGCGCACGCCGTCCCGGTGCCGAAGAAGGACTCCGACGCCGCCTTCGACGCCGCGACCTGCATCGGCTGCGGCGCCTGCGTGGCGGCCTGCCCCAACGGCTCGGCGATGCTGTTCACCGCCGCCAAGGTGGCCCACCTCGGCCTCCTCCCCCAGGGGCAGCCGGAGCGGGACACCCGGGTGCTCAAGATGGTGGCCCAGCAGGACGCCGAGGACTTCGGCGGCTGCAGCAACATCGGTGAGTGCTCGGCGGTCTGCCCGAAGGGCATCTCGATGGAGACCATCTCCCGGCTGAACCACGACCTGCTCGGCGCGCTCCGCGCCGGCGCCGTGCCGGCCAGCTGAACACCGCCCCCCACCCGGGGCACTGATGAAGGCGGCCGTCCCTCGAGGGGCGGCCGCCGTCGTCGTCCTCCCAGCTCCACTGCCGGCCGAGATTTGCGGTCTCGTGGTCACCCGAGCCGGGAGACCACGAGACCGCGGATCTCGGTGGCCGGCTCAGGCCGCGGCGCGGCGCTCGACCAGGGCCAGCAGGTGCGGGGCCAGCGCCTCGGCGACCAGCGCGTAGCCGGCCGAGGACGGGTGGAACCGGTCGGCGGAGAACAGCGCCGGCTCCGCGGCGAACCGCGCGGCCAGCGCCGGGCCCACCGGTGCGACGACCCCGCCGGCCGCCTCGGCGGCAGCGGTCTGCCGGGTGCGCGCCTGGTCGCAGACGGCCGCCACCACGGCGCGGAACGCCGGCGGCACCCAGGCCACCGCGGACAGGTCCGGGGTGGGGACGACGAGCACCGCGGTGCCCCGCCGGCGCAGCTCGGCCACCGCGGCACCGAGGGCCGCCGCGCCCTGTGCCGGGGGAACCCGGCGGGTCAGGTCGTTGGCCCCGACCACCAGCAGGGCGACGTCGGCGTCCCGCGGCGCCCGGCGGACCTGGGCGTCGAGGTCGAGCGAGGTCGCCCCGGGGACGGCGACCACGTCGACGCGCACCGAGAGGCCCACCGCCTCGAGCTCGCGGGTGAGCCGGGCGCCGAGGGTGTCCTCCGGGGAGGCGGCGCCGGTGCCGAAGGCCAGGGAGTCACCGAGGACGAGGAAGCGGAGCGTCACACCAGGTGCAACGGCCCACCACCGGCGGGTGTTGCGTGAGCTGCCGCTCGCCCGCGCCGGGAATGCCGGCTAGCCGCCGCGGGCGAAGAGCTCGGCGGCCATCCCGTCATCGATGAACGGGTACTTGACCTTGAACTGCGCCAGCGCCTCGGGAACGGAGAGGACGTGGGTCTCCCGCGTGCCGGCGGCGTCCACGGTCTGCACCGTGACCATGTCGCCGTTGATCGGGACCCAGTGGGTCTCGGCGTAGTCGGTGAAGACGTTCACCACCCCATCCTCCCCCGTCCCCGCAGGCCGGCAACGCCGGCCCGGCAGCGGTGCCGGGCCGCCGCGGCCGGACCGGGTCAGGCGGCCTTGCCGGTCATCCCGTGCGGGTCGATGACGTACTTGCGGGAGGCACCGGAGTCGAACTCCTGGTACCCGCGCGGGGCGTCGTCGAGGCTGATCACCGTGGCGTTGACGGCCTTCGCGATCTGTACCTCGTCGGCGAGGATCGCCTTCATCAGCCCGCGGTTGTAGCGCATCACCGGGCACTGCCCGGTGGTGAACGACAGCGACTTCGCTCAGCCGGTGCCCAGGCTCAGCGACAGTGCCCCGACCTTCGCCGCCTCGTCGACGCCGCCGGGGTCGCCGGTGACGTAGAGGCCCGGGATGCCGATGGCGCCACCGGCGGCGGTGACCTCCATCAGCGAGTTGAGCACCGTCGCCGGCGCCTCCTCCTGCGCCCCTTCGCCGTGCCCGCGGGCCTCGAAGCCGACGGCGTCCACCGCGGCGTCGACCTCCGGTTCGCCGAGCAGCTGCTCGACCTGGTCCTTCGGGTCGCCCTTGCTGACGTCGACGGTCTCGCAGCCGAAGGAACGGGCCTGCGCGAGCCGGTCCTCGTTGAGGTCCCCGACGATCACCACCGAGGCGCCCAGCAGCTGCGCGGAGACGGCGGCGGCCAGCCCGACCGGCCCGGCTCCGGCGATGTAGACCGTCGACCCCGTCGTGACCCCGGCGGTGTAGGCGCCGTGGTACCCGGTCGGGAAGATGTCCGAGAGCATCGTCAGGTCCAGGACCTTCTCCATGGCCCGGTCCCGGTCGGGGAACTTCAGCAGGTTCCAGTCCGCGTAGGGCACCGTCACGTACTCGGCCTGCCCGCCGACCCAGCCGCCCATGTCCACGTACCCGTAGGCCGCACCCGGGCGGGCCGGGTTCACGTTCAGGCAGATCCCGGTCTTGCCCTCCTTGCAGTTGCGGCACCGCCCGCAGGCGATGTTGAACGGCACCGAGCAGAGGTCCCCGACCTCGATGAACTCGACGTCGCGGCCCTTCTCCACGACCTCACCGAGGATCTCGTGGCCGAGCACCAGGTTCGGCGGCGCCGTCGTCCGGCCGCGGACCATGTGCTGGTCGCTGCCGCAGATGTTCGTGGTGACCACCTTCAGGATGACGCCGTGCTGCAGCTGGCGGCCGACGTTCGCCGGGTTGACCCCGGGACCGTCCTGCAGCTCCAGCTTGGGGTAGTCGATGTCGTGGACCTCGACCTTCCCCGGTTCGATGTACGCAACGCCTCTGTTGCCGGCCATCTTCTGGCTCCTTCTGCTCGGGGACCGTGCTCCGGTGCCACCCGCCGGCCGGTTCCGTGCACCGGACCGGCGGGCCACGGCCCGATCGTGCTCCTCCTGGGCCGGTGCGGCACCGCTCGCGTCGCGCCGGACCGGTCGCGGGCACCGATCGCGGACGCCGCACGGCACTCGCTTGCGCCGTGGGCTGCACCACCCCAGGCTGTTCACCGACCACTCTGGTGGGCGGCGGCCCGGGCGGCCAGGACGGCAACGCCACCGCCGACGGAGCCCGACACTCGAGGAGCGCCGTGAAGAAGCTGATCAACTCCCCCGCCGACGTCGTCGCGGAGTCGCTGCGCGGCCTGGCGATCGCCCATCCCGAGCTGCGGGTCGACCACCCCAACCGGGTCGTCTTCCGCGGTGACGCCCCCGTGCGGGGCAAGGTCGGCATCGTCTCCGGTGGCGGCTCCGGGCACGAGCCGATGCACGGCGGTCTCGTCGGGGCCGGGATGCTCGACGCCGCCTGCGCCGGGGAGGTGTTCACCTCCCCCGTGCCTGACCAGATGGTCGCCGCCACCACCGGCGTCGACGGCGGGGCCGGTGTGCTGCACCTGGTGAAGAACTACACCGGTGACGTCATGAACTTCGAGATGGCCGCCGAGCTGGTCGCCGCGGAGTCCGGCACCGAGGTGGTCTCGGTGGTGGTCGACGACGACGTCGCGGTGCAGGACAGCCTCTACACCGCCGGCCGGCGGGGCGTGGGCGCCACCGTGCTGGCCGAGAAGACCGCGGGAGCGGCCGCCGAGCAGGGCCGGTCGCTGGCCGAGGTGGCCGAGGTCGCCCGCACCGTGAACGCCCGCAGCCGGAGCATGGGCGTGGCGCTGACCTCCTGCACGGTGCCCAGCGCCGGCACCCCCACCTTCGACCTGCCCGAGGGCGAGATGGAGGTCGGCATCGGCATCCACGGGGAGCCGGGACGCCGGCGGGTGCCGGTCGCGCCGGCCCGGGAGGTCGCCGAGATGCTGCTCGAGCCGGTGCTCGGCGACCTGGACTTCACCGGCGGGGACGGCGTCCTGGTGTTCCTCAACGGCATGGGCGGCACCCCGCTGATCGAGCTGTACCTGATGTTCGGCGAGGTGGTGCAGGTGCTGGAGAAGGCCGGCGTGCCGGTGGCCCGCTCGCTGGTGGGCTCCTACATGACCAGCCTGGAGATGGCCGGGTGCTCGGTGACCCTGCTGCGGATGGACGACGACCTGCTCCGCCTGTGGGACGCCCCGGTGCGCACCCCGGCGCTGCGGTGGGGGGTGTGAGAGTGGCCGACGACGAGCTCTCCCTCGACGCCCTCCAGGCCTGGGTGCGGGCCTTTGCCGACGCCGTCGCCGAGCACCGCGACGAGCTGACGCGGCTGGACCAGGCGATCGGCGACGGCGACCACGGCACGAACATGGACCGCGGCATGTCCGCGGTGGTGGCCGCGTTGGACGACGGACCGCCCGCCGACGCCGCCGCGTTGTTCAAGCGGGTGGGCGCCACCCTGGTGAGCAAGGTCGGCGGCGCCAGCGGCCCGCTGTACGGCACGTTCTTCCTGCGCCTGGCCGGTGCCGGTGGGACCGAGCCGTGGGACGCGGCGACCTTCGCCAAGGCCATGCGCGCGGGGCTGGACGGGGTCGTCGCGCGCGGCAAGGCGGAGGCCGGGGACAAGACGATGCTCGACGCGCTCATCCCGGCCTGCGATGCGCTGGACGCCGCGCTGGCCGGCGGCCGGCCGCTCCGCGAGGCGCTGGCGGCGGCCGCGGCCGCCGCCCGGGAGGGGCGCGACTCGACCACTGCGATGACCGCCCGCAAGGGCCGGGCCAGCTACCTCGGTGAGCGCAGCGCCGGCCACCCGGACCCCGGGGCCACCTCGACCACGCTGCTGGTCGAGGCCGCGGCCGCCGAGCTGGGCTGACCGGCGATGGCGCAGGTGGGGCTCGTCGTCGTCTCGCACAGCCGGCCGCTGGCCGAGGCGGCGGTGACGCTGGCCCGGCAGATGCTCACCGCCCAGGACGTCCCGATCGAGGTGGCGGCCGGGCTGGACGACGGCGGCCTGGGCACCGACGCGGTCGCCATCTCCGAGGCGCTGACCGCGGCGGACCGCGGTGACGGCGTCGTGGTGCTGATGGACCTGGGCAGCGCGGTGCTCTCGGCGGAGACGGCGCTGGAGCTGGTCGACGACGAGCTGCGCGAACGGGTGGTGCTCTCCCCCGGCCCGCTGGTCGAGGGGCTCGTCGGCGCGGCGGTGGTGGCGGCCGGCGGTGGCGCCCGGGAGGCAGTCGCCGCCGAGGCGGCCCGCGGCCTGGCGCCGAAGCAGGCACACCTGGGCTGAGCCGACGAGGGTTGCTTCCGGCAACTCCGTCCACTCCCGCCCCTCAAGCACCTCCGGCACCGCGCCGATCAGGTGGTCAGGTCACCCGAACGGGTGAGCGGACCAGCTGAGGAGCGCGATCGTGAGCACGCAGGTGTCGGCCGGACGTCGGGTCGGAGCACGGCTGGCGCACCGCGCGGCGGGCGTCGTCGTCGCCGTCTCCGTCGCCCTGGTGGTCGCGCCGGGGATCGCCGCCGCGACGCCGGTCGACCCCAGTGACGCCCAGCTGCAGGACGCCGAACGGGCGAAGGCCGACGCCGCCGGGCAGGTCGGTGCGGTCGCCGCCCAGCTCGCCGGTGCGCAGGCCGAGCTCGCCGCCGCGCAGGCGCAGTCGGCGATCGCGCTGGACACCTTCCAGGGCAAGCAGGCCGAGTACGAGACGGCGCAGGCCGCCGCCGAGGCAGCCGCCGCCGCGGCCCGGCAGGCCGCCGAGGAGCTCGCCGCCGCCCGCGCGGCAGTGGCCGCCTTCGCCCGCAGCAGCTACCAGCAGGGCAGCACCTCCCCCGGCCTGGCCGCGCTGCTGGACGCCGGCGGCCCGGCGGAGGTGCTGGAGCGCGCCGCGCTGCTGGACGCGGTGGGGGTGCACCGCACCGACGTGCTCGCCGACGTCACGGTGGCCGAGCAGCAGGCCACCGCCGCCGACGCCGCCGCGCGCCAGGCTCTGGCTCAGGCGGAGGCGCTGCGGCAGGAAGCGGCCGACGCGCTCGCCCGGGCCGAGCGGATCGAGGCCGGCGCCCGCCAGCAGGCCGCCGACTTCGCGACGCAGCAGAGCCGGTTGCAGGCACAGCTGGACGCCGCCCAGCAGGCCCTGTCCGGGCTGCAGGGCGCACGGGCCGCCGCGGAGCAGGCACAGCGCGAGCAGGCAGCGGCCGCCCAGAGCCGGGCGCAGAGCTCGCCGGTGCGCCAGCAGCTCACCTCCGGCCCGGCCGCTGGGGCGTCGTCCGGCCCCCCGGCCGGCGCCGGGTCGACCTCGGCCGTGGAGACCGCGATCGACGCCGCGGAGCGCTACTTGGGCACCATCTACTCCTGGGGCGGCGGTTCGCTGTCCGGCCCGAGCGTCGGCTGGGGCGTGGACGCCGGCGTCGTCGGCTTCGACTGCTCCGGGCTCACCCGCTACGCCTACGCCCGGGCCGGCGTCAGCATCCCGCGCAACAGCCGGGCCCAGTACTCGGCGCTGCCCAAGGTCTCGCGCGAGGACCTGCAGCGCGGCGACCTGGTCTTCTGGGCGACCGACACCGGCAACCCGGCGACCATCCACCACGTGGCGATCTACCTGGGCGGCGGCCAGATCCTCGAGGCCCCGCAGAGCGGCTCGGTCATCCGGGTCACCTCGATGCGCTGGGGCGGCTTCATCGGCGGCGTCCGCCCCAGCGCCTGAGCATCAGTCCGCGACGGCCTCGGCAGTCAGCTCGACCGACCGCAGCCGGCCCTCGGTGGTGGGCGACTGGTGGGCGACGATCAGCTCGTCGGCGTCGGCCTGCTTCACGAACCGGTCGAGGAAGTCCCCGACCTGGGCCGGGGTGCCGACGGCGGTGTGGGTGAGCATCGAGCTCACGTGGTGGCCAGCGCCCTCCTCGAGCAGCACGTCCGCCTCCTCGTCGGAGAGCGGCCGGCCGCGGCCGAACAGCCCGATCGCGAGGTTGCGCCGCACCGCGGTCAGGTTCTGCTGCGCGACCTCCTCCGTGTCGGCGGCGACGACGTTCACGCCGGCGATCACGTAAGGCTCGGCCAGCTGCTCCGACGGCTTGAACTCCCGCCGGTAGGTGGCGACGGCGGCCTCCAGCGCCTGCGGGGCGAAGTGGCTGGCGAAGGCGTACGGCAGGCCCAGGGCGGCGGCGAGGTGGGCACCGAACAGGGAGGAGCCGAGGATGTACAGCGGCACGTCGGAACCCTTGCCGGGGATCGCGTCCACACCGGGCACCCGGGAGTTGCCGGTCAGGTAGGCCTGCAGCTCCAGCACGTCCTGCGGGAAGGTCTCCGCGGAGTTCGGGTCGCGGCGCAGCGCGTACATGGTGTTCTGGTCCGAGCCGGGCGCCCGGCCCAGGCCCAGGTCGATGCGGTCGGGGTACATCGCGGCGAGCGTGCCGAACTGCTCGGCGATCGTCAGCGGCGAGTGGTTGGGCAGCATGACGCCACCGGCGCCGAGCCGGATCGAGCTCGTCTGCGCCCCCACGTGGGAGATCAGCACGCTGGTCGCCGAGGAGGCGATGGTGGGCATGTTGTGGTGCTCGGCGTACCAGACCCGCCGGTAGCCGGCGGCCTCCGCGCGCTGGGCGAGGGCCACGCTGGCCGCGATGCTGCTGCTGGCGGTCTCCCCGCGGGCGATCGGGGCCAGGTCGAGGACGGACAGCGGGATGCGCATGAGGTGCAGGCCTTCCAGTCGGTTGACCTGCACAACGCGCAGGTCCCGGACCTGCTTCCCGCCCGGCCGGTGCGCTGCCGCACTGCGCCGGCTCCCCTCCTGGATGGACGCCGGAGCAGCCGGCCGGCCAGCGCGGAGGTGGCCGGCCGGCGACGCCGAGTCACGTTCGGCCCGCAGGTCACATCCGTCGCGCGCCTCACCCGGCGTACATGATCAACGCCTTACAGTCCGCCTCGTGCCGGATCAGGGGATGACGACGCTCGCGGGCGCACCGTTGGACATCGAGTTCTTCCACCTAGGCGAGTGGTTCCCCGCCGCCCTGGTGGGGTGGCGTCACGACGCCTGGGGCACCTGCGAGCTGCGGGTCCAGTTCGAGATCGGCGGCCTGCGGCGGGCCAGCTGGATGCCGCTGGCCGACGTCCGGCTCCCCCAGTGGCAGGCCGCCCGCTACACCCCGCCGCCGGTCCCTCGGCACCGGACCGACGACGACCTCGTGGTCCCGATCCGGTACGGACACCGCTGGGAGGACGCCCCGTCGCCGGCCGGCTGGGAGGTCCCTCGGCCGCGGACCGGCGAGCAGCGCTACAGCTGGGTCTGACCCCTTTCCCCTGAGGCCCCCCGGTGGGATCCTCGGGAGACCACGCCCCGGCAGGAGCGCGCGTCTCGTCGAGGAGTCGCCGTGTTGAGCCACAGCTGCTACAGCCAGGACCACATCGACGCCCGGCGGGCGGTCGTCGACGCCCGGGTGGCCGCCTGGCGGGAACTGGTGACCGCCGTGGGCGGGCACCCTGCCCTGGACGAGTTCGAGCCGGTCTACTTCAACGACCTGGTGCTGCTGCTCGAGGGCGCCTTCGTGCACCGGGGCCGCGACGCCGAGGGCGGGGACGGCAACGCGCTCACCGAGGTGCGCCTGCTCGCCACCTCACTGCTCAACGGCGGCCGGGTGCTGGCCGACCGGCAGCTGCGCTGCCACCGGGGGCACAGCGTGCTGGGCCACCGGGTGGGCGACGAGATCGCCCTGCGCGAGGCCGACTTCGTCGCGCTGGCGAAGGCGTTCTTCGCCGAGCTGGAGGCCCGCTACCTCTGAGCGGTCACCGGCACCGCCGCGCGGCTCAGCGGCTCTGCAGTGCGGCTCAGCGGCTCTGCAGTGCGTCCAGGGCCACCGCCATCGACGCGGCCACCCGGAAGTCCAGCCGCGGATCGGGGACGGTGACCCGGTAGCGGTCCCGGACGGCCTTCTGCCGCTCGCTGACCAGCACGGTCTGCCCGCTCGCGGTGTCGGTGAAGTCGAAGTGGAAGACGAACGGCACCCACACGTCGCCCACGACGGGCAGGAACGTCCAGACCCGGCGGACGACGGCGAGCACCGGGCGCCGCTCCTGCCCGACCGCCTCGATGCCGGGGGCGGAGAGCTTCCAGGTCGAGCGCAGCAGGCTGGCGCCGAACTGCTTGCTGAACATGCCCAGCGGCTGGCCCTGCTCGTCGTACACGTCGTGCTCGGCCGCGACGTCCAGCCGCTGGCGGGCCTTGAAGGAGAAGACCCGGCGGCTCTTGGACTCGTCGGCGAAGAAGACGACCTCCTCCTTGAGCTTCATCCGCTTCTGCTCGGCGAGGGCCAGCAGCTGGCCCTCGGAGCCGTCCGGGTTGGCGGCCAGGATCTCGTAGCGGTTGACCATCACGGTGATCCGCTGCTTCACGAAGAAGGCGGGCACCACCATGGCGGCGGGCTGGTGCTGCGGGCTGGTCACGGTGCGGGGCTCCCGTCGGGGGGTCGGACGACGGAGCGATCCTGCCGCACGCCGCCGTCCGGCGGGGAGAACCCGGCGCGCGGTGGAGCGCCCGCGCCACGCCGACCTAGCCTGGGTCATGGTCCGCACCCACACTCTCCGCCTGGCCGCCGGCGTGCTCGCCGGGGGTGTCCTGCTCGCGCCGACCGCCGGGTGCTCCGGCGACGGCGATCCCTCGTCCGCGCCGGCCGGTGGGGCCACCCTTCCCGACACCCCGGCCAGCGGTTCGGCCGGGGACGGCGCCGGCGATCCGGGGGTGAACTGCGCCGACGGCACCTGCTCGGTGACGCTGCCCGGCGACGGCACCACGGTCGAGGTGCTGGGCACCCCGATCTCGCTCGGCGACGTGCAGGACGGCACGGCCACCGTCGGGGTGGGCGAGAACGCGGAGGTGTCCTGCCGGGAGGACCAGAGCGTCACCGTCGTGGGGCTGACGCTGGAGTGCACGACGGTCAGCGAGGAGCGGGTCGTGCTCAGCGTGTCCCTGGGGTGAGCCGCTCCGAACAGGCGCCTACCGGCCCTCGTTCCCCGACCAGAGGACCCGCTGCGGGAACGGGATGGTCATGCCGGCGCGGTCCAGTGCGGACTTCACCGAGATCGCGACACCGCTGCGCACCCGCCAGCGACTGGCGATGTCAGCGGCGTGCCAGTAGCGCACCGCGAGGTTGATCGAGGAGTCGGCGAACTCCTCCACCCACACCTCCGGGGGCGGGGTGTCCGCGACGCCGTCCGCGGCCGCGCAGGCCGCCAGCAGCACCTCCCGGGCCCGCGCCAGGTCGGTGTCGTAGGCCAGCCCGACGGTGAGCGACGTCCGGCTCAGCGGGGTGCGGGTGTAGTTGATGATCGGGTTCTTCAGCACCTCGGCGTTGGGCAGGTACACGACGAGCCCGTCGTAGGTCTGCAGCACCGTCGTCCGCAGGTTCACGTCGGCGACGACGCCCTCGTAGTCGCCGCTGGCGACCTGGTCGCCCAGCCGCAGCGGACGGCGGATCTGCAGCATCACCCCGGCGATCAGGTTCTGCAGCATGTCCTGGGCGGCGAACGCGATGGCGATGCCCCCCACCCCCAGGGCGCCGACCAGCGGGCCGATCTGCACGCCCAGCAGGTCCAGGGCCCAGACCACCCCGACAGCGACCGCGACCAGCCCGAGGAACCGTCCGGCGACGAGACCGACGTGCCGGCTGGCGTCGTGGTCCAGGGCCCGCACCAGCAGCCGCCGCAGCAGCACCGCGAGCAGGATCGAGGCGAGGAACACCCCCGTCGCCTGCAGGACCTCGCTGAGCGCGATCTCGTCGTCGATGACGACGTCGACGTCCTCGGTCGCGGCCAGGACGTCGGACGGGTGCGGGTCGACCGGCATCCCCGGTGGATGCTCAGCCGGGCCGCGGATCAGTCGTGCCCGCCGCGGGGAGCCGCTGGATCGGGACCACGCACTGCTCAGCGTGACGCCGGGGTGATCGAGAGGGACGCACCGCCGCCGAGCCCGTGTGTCGCCGAGCGCCGCACCGAGGGGCCCGCGACAGCGGCTGTCACGACCGCGGGGGCGTTGCCACACTGCGGGCCCACACACATCTCCACGGGGGTCGAGGATGTTCGGACGACGCAGTCTGACCGTCGGGGCGGCGGCAGCCGCGCTCATCATCGGAGCGGCCGGCACGGCCCATGCGGCTCCGTACCGGATGGGCACCGACGACGTGTACGCCAACGCCGCGCAGATGGCGCTGCTGACCGCCGGCGATCCAGCGGAGAACTCCGGGGTCGCGGTGATCGCCTCCGGCAGCGACCCCGCCGACGTCCTCATGGCACCGGTGGTCGCCCACGCGATGCGGGTCGACGACGGCCGGCACCAGTGGGAACCGCCCGTGCTGCTCGTGCCCACCAAGGGAGCGATGCCCGCGGTGGTGACCTCGGCCCTGCGGCAGATGGAGCTGGACCACATCGTCGTCCTCGGTGGGACGAACAAGGTCTCCTCGGCCACGGAGAAGGCGCTGCGCTCGTACGCCGGCACGGTGGAGCGGATCAACGGGGTGGACCGCTACGAGACCGCGGCGCAGGTCTCCCAGCGGTTCGAGGCCCGCAACGACATCGTCTTCCTGCTGTCCGGGGAGGTGCCGCAGGAGGCCGAGGCCGGCATGGGCGCGGCCCTGCAGGCCGGCGGCACGGTGCTCCTGTCGCAGAAGGCGTCGCTGCCGCCGGCCACCGAGGCCGAACTGCGCCGGCTCCAGCCCAGCCGCGTCGTCCTGATCGGGAACACCGGTGTGCTCTCCGGCTCGGTGCTGACCCAGGTCCGGTCGATCACCCCGGGCGCCGTCGTGCAGCGGATCGCCGGCGCCGACCGGTACGAGACGAACGTCGAGGCGCTGCGCACGGTCGGCTGGGAGCCGATCAACGTGGTCCTGGTCAGCGGCGAGATGTGGCAGCCGGCGCTGTCCGCGGTGCCGTACACCCAGGCCCAGCAGTCGGAGTACAACGTGCTGCTGACCCGGAAGGCCTGCGTGCCGGGGCCGACGCTCGACTACATCGACGAGTTCCGGATGCGGGACAACGTGCTGGTGGTCGGCGGCACCGCGATGGTGAGTGACGCCGCTGCCAACCTCCGGCGCTGCTGACCGGACCGGGCCCGTCGCGCCGTGCCGCCGGCCGGCGCGACGGGCCGCCTCCCCCCGGCGTCAGCGCTGCTGGCGTCGGGCGACGAGGACCAGGCCACCCAGCAGCACCACGATCGGCGCCCACGACGGCAGCCCGAACGGCCCGATGACGAGCCCGATGAGGTAGAGGGCCAGCTGGAAGACCACCAGGAAGGCCACCAGCATGCCCACCCAGAACAGCACCGGCCGCTCCGCCTGCAACTGGCGCAGGTACTCCATGACGTCTCCTCGGTCGTGCGGTCCCGGTGGTCACCCGACGTGGCCACGCAGCATCCGGTCGTGGGCCACATCGGCAGCAGCGAGCGGGTGCTGTAGACCAACGCCGGAGCGACGCCGGGAATGCCCGCCGCCCCGCCGTGGGCGGCTCAGACATTGAAGCGGAACGTCGACGGGGTGTCCGGACGTCGACGACGATCAACGGAACAGGCTGCCGAGCTGCCCCTTTGCCATTTGGTGGCGTTGGGGCCTGCTGGCCAGAGTCGACCGTTTTGCGGACTCTTGCGGACTTTCTGCGGACTGGACGGCGCGACCTCGGCCCCCAACGGACCACTCGACCGGACAGTCTGACGACTTGAGGGGTGAGCTCGACTGAGCCCGTCGGTCAGGGCAGCCGGGCGCCCGACAGGGACCCGGGAGAGCCTGCCGAGACTCGGCGCCGGCACGGTGGCACGCAGCGCGGCGCGGCAACCACGTCCCCGCGCCGTGATGTCGACAACTTCGCACTGAGCCGACAGAACGGCCTTTACCGGCGCACCGCAGTCAAGCGCAGTAAGCACCACGATCAGCCAATTGCGGCGCAGGCCTATGGCCGCCACTCCTGGCGATAGCCAGGGTGGTCGGCGTACGGCAGGGCGAGCAGGCGTAGGGCTTGGTCGGCGAGCTCCCGCCGACCCCTGTCGTAGTTCACACTGCTGGCCAAGAGCTTCCGATGGAGCGGAGGGACAACGAGCGCTGCTGCGCACCCCTCTACGACCCTCCGCTTAGCGTCGCACTCTGCGACGACTCTTTCAGGATCCCAGCGGACGATGTGGTGGGCGGACGGCTGGTGCATCAACTGCTGCCACGGGCCGCAAGCGACTGGATTGGCTGTGTGATCGAGAAAGACAGCGTCACCCGCGTTGCTCCAGTACCAGCCGCCCACCTGGTGCTCTCCGACCGACTGGAACGCTGCATAGGCCGCCGCCTCATCTTCGGCGATGCGGGCCAACAGGAAGTCGCACAACCCGGTCATGCGGTCATCCTCTTGGATCAAGTGACGTGGCGCTTGAGCCGATCGCCGCTGATGGGCAGCAGGTCGGCCAGTCAGCCCACGCATGAGGTTGACCGAAACCGCCCGTTAGCGGACTGACCGATACCCAACCGTTTTCGGGCCGGCGAGCCCTGGCGGGGCTGAGGCCGCGCTGCGCGTCCGCTAGACCGCGGCGGTGCGTTGCGAGAGCGTGTCCACGTCCGAGGGAGGCAGGTTGTGAAGTTCGCCGGAACGACGTCGTGGCGGTTCGCTGACTCTGGCCGCGACGAGATGTCGCACGTCGCCCTGTTCATCCGTGATGCCCTTGGGTTGCCGGTGCTGCCAGGGCCAGCGGTGCCGCCGCCGCTTTCCGGCACGGTCCCGGACCACCGCGGTCTGCTCTCTACCGAGGAGCGTCAGGAGGCGGGGCAGCAGTGGGCCGATTGGTGGGCGACCGTGCTCGGCTTTCAGGTGCAGACGCAACTTTCAGGTGCAGACGCAAGGGGAGCCTGCGGACCCGGGCATGTCGGCGGTACGCGAAGCGCTGCGAGCGCGGCGCGAGCAGGCCGGGTCGCCGCCAGATTTTGCTGCCCTCGCTGACCGTCCAGCGCTGCAGCGGGCCGCGGTCGACACCTTTCCGCACGCGCACCGCTGGGTGAATCAGCTCCGGCTCGAGCAGCGCGATGAACGGGAAGGCAGCTTTCCGTATCGGCTGGTCCGTCAAGTCGCCGAGGACGTCGCCTTCGACCGGAGGGTGGACCCCGGGGCGGTGCGAGCCAGCGCCGTCGTACTGGAGGTCGAAGGCAACTGGTGGCACTTGTTGGCACCGGGAGCCGTGGGGTGCTCGCGCGCGGCAGCCGCCGATCCGACCACGGCGGAGCTCGTCCTGCGGCGGGCGTTCGAGTCCGGCCTGCGAGGTTGACCGGGGCCACCCCGGGTTCCCCGGACTCTGACGAAGAGCCCACGACTGCGTCCGAGCCCACCGACGACCGCGCCGACATTCCCATCGGTGGGGCCATCGGGAACGCCGAGGCTCCCGGTAGCCCCGCCGCCACGTCGGACGGTCTCAGGGTGGACGTCCCGCCGAGGGAGGAGTGCTGAGACGGGCGATGGCAGCGCGTCGCTGCCGAACGAAGGGAGCGCGGGCGGCTCTGAGCGACAGGGAACTTCGACTTGGATTGCGCGGTGCCCAGCGACCTCGACGAGTTCAGCTCTTACATCCGCGTGCCGCGCTAGACCTGTCCGTCCAACTGACCACACCCAGAAGCTGAGGTCGGACAGCGGGAAACGGACGCTGTCGCCTATGGCTCAGCGGAGGGAGTGACCCGAATGCCCGCTTCCGGGCTGTTTCGGCGTCATATCCGCCCGGCTCGGTGCCGATAACAGCAATCAGTTGTCATCGGCACCGCACAGGGCTGTCTCAGCAGGAGGGTGAGCTAGTGATCAACTCAAGCTTCTCGGTGTCGGGGTCAGCTGCCGCAGCCGCTCCGCGGCCGACGGCGCCGACGGCTGGTGTCACCGACCGCTGGAACGGCAAGGCCAACAACCTCGCCAACCTGACCGCCGCCGACCGCAGCCTGATCACTGACGCTCTCGGCGTCGACCTGAACGCCGACGGAGTCGACCCGAAGGGGCACGCCCTGGCCCCGATGCTGGTGCACATCATGGCGATCGACCGGGCACAGGGACGGCTCCCCGCCAGCCAGCCGATCTCGGCCGGCTACCTCCACAACCTCATCAGCGAGAACAGCGGCAGTTCCGACTTCGCGAACCTCAAGGCCGGCGTCGACAAGCTGATCGACGCCCTCGGCCGGCAGAGCCCGACCACCCGTTCCGAGCCCGCGGCTGCCGGGCCCGTACTCACCTCGGCATGGTCCGCCGGCCGGAGAAGCTCCGACGCAGTCTGACCTGTAGCTCTATCGCCCGCCCCTCCCCCAGGTGCACAGTGTCGAGCCAAGGAGTCATCGTGCATATTGGTCCTGCGAACTCGTACTTTCAGTCACTCAGCGCAGTTCGGCAGTCCGGCCCGCCGCCCTCTGCGACCGGACCATCCGAGAGCGGCGGTTTCGAGGCTGCCCTCGCCTCGGTGGCTTCCAAGCCGACGATGAGCGACGCCCAGCGTTACGCCCCGAACGGCGACAACTTGCTGAGCTACCTGACCCCCGGCGACCGGCAACTGCTGCAGGCCGCCACTGGGTATGAGATCTCCTCCGATGGCACAGTGCTGAACCCCGGCAAGGAGCCCGTCGACTCCATGATCGTGATCATGGCGATTCACCGGCAGAACGGTCAGCTGCAAGGTGAGGTCACGTCTGGCTACCTGACGGGCCTGTTCAGGCAGTACGCGGGCAGTTCGGACATGGCCGCATCGTTCTCTCCCGACCGACTCAACAAGGCTTTGGACCTACTGGCCGATCGGGATGCCCAGCGGGCCCAGGGCGTCACCCGGTCATCGTTCAACGTCGGCATCTGAGTCAGGTCGCCCGCGCCGCCGACCAGTTCCCCACAGGCCGGCGACGGTCACCCGACGAAGCCTGCGGCTGCGCGGGACCGCCAGCTGGCAGCGCTCACCCAGGCGCGCACCGAGCCGCCCCTGTCCGGTGGATGCGCTTGCTCTGACGAGCACGCACGCCAGACGCAACTCGCCCCCCCCCCCCCCAACGAACTGACCGATACCCAACCGTTTCCGGGCCGCCCAACCTTGAGAGGGCCCCTCGGGCTTCTTCCAGAGCTGCCCATGGGGCGCCGCTACGGGACCTCGCTTCTCACGCCGGACCGGTGAGCACCCATACGCTGGCCAGATGGTGCACCGGCGTCCACCGCTTCGATCGGCCCGGCGAGCAGTCCCTGGTGCAGTGGAACCCGCCGGCGCTGAGCACAAAACGATCGACGACCGGCGCCGGTCACCCCGCATGCCGACCTCACCAAGGGCAGCTGAGTCATGCAAGATCAGCGGGGCGACGTGGCATCGGGAAGTGTCTGCTTGATCGGATTAGCCACCCCTCGGTGGCACCGCGGCGCATGCGAATCGATCGGCAGGATCGCTGCGTTGGCTGTACTCAGCCTGTGTCCAGCGGCCTGTGCGGCCGCCGGCAGTTCCACCGGACCACTCCACTTCGACGAGTCGAAGGACATCGTGTGTGCACCGGCGGCCGACTGGCCTGATTCGGCACTGGGTCTGATGCTCCCCAGCGAGAGAGGCTCGAGTCCGGTCACCATCACGGACGTTGCGCCTGTCGACTCCGAGGGTGTCACCGTCAGCGGATATCACATGCTGACCTTCGAGAGCCCGCGGCGCGGTGTCTTGCTGGAGCACTTCCCGCCAACTGAGAAGTTCGGCTCAGAATGGCTGGACTCGGTGGACGCCATCGGGTTCACACTAAGACCTGACGGCAACTACGGCCTGGGCGCCGAAGCTGAGGTTCCCGCAGCAGGGAGCTCTTCGGTGGCAGGTTCTCCCTGACCGTCGATCTGTGTGACCGGAAATGGGTTCCGACACAGGGGCCCACAACCACCCGTTAACGGACTGACCGACACTCGACCGTTTTTGGTCCGATGAGCGTCAATCGGCCAAGATTGGGACCGGCGTCCGTGGTGGGTCCATCACTTAGACGCCGATCCGGCGGAACGGTGCGATCAGCGCATGCACCGCGTCGGTCGATCCCCAATCATCGTCGAACATCGCCATCAGCGCGAGGTGCTGACGCAGCTGCACGTAGGCGAGCCGGTCAGTCCAGCCCGGCTCGGCGCCGGTCAGCTCGCCGTACACAGCGAAAAACGTCGCGGCCTGGGTCGGGCGCGGTGTGGACCACAGGTGCGCGACGTCTACGTCGGCCCACGTGTATGAGACCGCTGGGTCGATGACGGCGGGCGAGCCGTCGTCGGTTGCGAGGATGTTGTCCTTCCAGAAGTCGCCGTGCGTCAAGCACGCAGATCGTGCCGGCATGAGGTCCGGCAGTGCCGCGCACAGCCGCTCGAGTGCGTTCCGGTCGGACGGGTCGAGTTTCGCTTCCACGCGCGGCTCGGGCAGCCAGCGCAGTACGCGGCACTCGGTGAAGAACTCGAAACCATCGTCGTGCCATGCGTTGCGCTGCGGCAAAGGCCCGATCCAGTTGTCGACCGGCCAGCCGAATCTGGGGTGCACCGTCGTCGCGTGCACGTGAGCGAGGTCCTGCGCGAGCCGCTCCCAGAACTCGACCGTTTCACCATGAGCTCGCAACAGGGAGAGGACGAGTAGTTCCGCGTCGCGGTACACGATCTGCGGGGTCGCCAGGCCCGCGGCGCGCAGCGCGTCGAGCCCGTCCCCCTCGGCGGCGAAGACCTCAGCACCAGGAGATTGAGCGAAGGTCTTCGCGAAGACGCTGCGGCCGTCCGCGAGCGAGGCAAACCCCGAGACGGCAGCGAAGCCCTGACTGGTTGGACGGACCTCGGTCACATCGAACCCGGCTCGGACCAGTTGGGCATTAAGCAGAGCAGCCGTCACAGATCTAGACGATACGTAGGAACAACCCGACCGGCCGACTTCCCGTTGCAAGACAGTCGCCATACCTGACCACGCCGCTCTTCGCCGACGATGATCACGTAACCATTGGCGAGCCCGCGAGGGCGTACTAGCGAAAGTCGGCCACCGTCACTCTGCGTACCGAAAACGGGTACCGAAACGGCGGCCCACAACCGCCCGTTACTGGACTGACCGATACCCGACCGTTTTCGGGCCGACGAGCGTCAGCGATGTGGACGGCCGCTCGGCGAGCGCGCGGGTGCGAAGATCAGGACGGCCACTCGCTGCGGAGGCGGCTGAACATTTGGATGTCGTGCCAACGACCGAACCGGAGCTCCGCCTGGCGGATGGTGCCCTCGTAGCTGAAGCCGGCTGCCTTGAGCGCACGCTGCTCTGCAGTGTTCTCGGCATTGGTCACTGCCTCGATGCGATTGGCGCTCGTCGTCTCGAACAGGTAGTCGCACAGCAGCTGCTGAGCGCGCGTTCCGATGCCCTGCCGGCGGTGTTCGGGGTGCACGGTGATCCCGATGTTCCAGGCCCGGGAGTACGGCGGCTTGGCCCAGTTGATGGCGCGCCAGCCCACCGACGCCAGACACGGACCGTCGCCGACCGCAGCGACCATCCAGCCGTCCTCGTCGCCCAGGTAGCCGTCCTCCTCGAAGCGGCGTCGCAGACTGACCTCCGACCGGTGTCCCGACCAGTTCCAGCCGCTCGCGTCACGGCTGCCCAACTGCTGAAGGACCGGTAGATCGATTTCTTGAAGGGGCCGTAACACCAGCTTGCGCAACAGGTCATCCCCCGCTGGCCTGTCCACCCAGTTGTCCAGTCCCGTGCTCACCTTGTTCCCTTCCATCACTGGCTTAAGTGGCATCAGCGGACATGGTGCCCACTGCGGGACCGGAGACACCCACACAGTACCGGCGGCGCCCCGGGCATGCTGACCGATAACGCCCGTTAACGAACTGACCACTACCCGACCGTTTTCGGGCCGCCGAGCGCCGCCTTGGACCGAAAGATCCCGAGGTGCCAAGTCGACGAGAGGCGCCACTTCCCGATGGTCCGATTTGTGGAGGTGGACGCACGGGCGCGGGCCGCGTGGCCCGGCGCAGCCGGCTCGCCGGGGGGGGGCGGGGGGGTGATCGCGCGTGGTCCTGGCCGCTCCTACATCGCGCGACCTCGTTCTCGACGAGCTCCTCACCCGGCAGGGCTGAGCTGATCTAGGCGAACGATGCGACGGGATCGCCGAAAGCGCCGTCGTCGGGGACCACACCGAGTCCGGGACCGGTCGGCACCTGGATGCGGCCGCCCTCGACCCGGACCGGGTGTGCCGAGTCGTAGTGGCGGTCCACGAAGGGTTCGGCGATCCAGGCGCCCTCGAGCAGGCGGGGGTGCACGGTCGCGGCGATGTGGACGCAGGCCGCCGCGATGATGTCCCCGCCCCAGGAGTCGTCGCAGGTGTGCGGCAGCGAGCGTGCCTCGCAGACGTCGCGGACGGTGGCCATGGCTCCGAGGCCGCCCAGCCGGGTGACCTTGAGTCCGAACCCGTCGCACACCCCGAGCGAGATCGCCCGCAGCACCTCGCCGAGGTTCTCGGTGCTCTCGTCCAGGTAGACCGGGTGGTCCAGCTGGGCGCGGATCGCGGCGATCTCCTCCATGGTGTTGCAGGGCTGCTCGAACGCGAACGGGATGTCGGCGCACTCCCGGTCGATCCGCAGGACGTCGCGCGTGAGCAGCGCCCGGTTGGCGTCGACGACGAGCGGTGTGCGGCCGGTCGCCTCCCACACCTTCCGGATCGCCTCGATGTCGATCTCGACCGGACGTCCACCGACCTTCATCTGGAGGCGGGGGTATCCCTGGGCGACCTTCTCCGCCGCGATGCGGGCGGTCTCGTCGGGGTCGTCGAGCGTCAGCGAGTAGTAAGAGTCGACCTGATCGGTCATCGCGCCGCCGAGCATGTCGCACACCCTCAGGCCGTGGGCCTTGCCGACCAGGTCGTACACCGCGATGTCGATCGCGGCCTTCGCGTAGTTGTGGCCGTGGAGCAGGCCGTGCAGCGCGCGCTGGACCGCCACGGGCCCGGTCACGGTCTGGCCGATCAGGCCCGGGGCCATCTGGGTCAGGGCCGCGCGAGCGCCGAGGGCGTGGGCTGGGGCGTGGGTCGGGCCGATGGGGCACGTCTCGCCCCATCCGGAGAGCCCGGTGTCCGACACGATCTGCACGACCGTCGAGTCCAGGGCGGTGTAGGCGCCCTCGGACAACCGGTAGACGGTGCCGTTCAACGGCAGGTCGACCTGGTAGAGGTGGATCTCGGCGATCCGCATGGTGGTCCTTCCGATTCGCCAGCTGACCGGCCTGCGGTTGCACGACCTCCGGCACTTCTTCGCCTTCGGCCTCATCGCCTCCGGCTGCGACGTGGTCACCGTCCAGCGCGCCATCGGGCACGCCTCGGCGACCACGACGTTGAACACCTACGGACACCTGTGGCCCGACGCCTACGACCGCACCGGGCCGCCACGGACGGCCTGATGTCCGCAGCACTCGACGATCCTGCGGACTCTGTGCGGACTGGACGTCTCTGACTAGCCGCTGACCTGCAGGTCCAGTGCCTGTCAGACGTTGAAGCGGAACTCCACGACGTCGCCGTCGGCCATGACGTAGTCCTTGCCCTCGATGCGCACCCAGCCGCGCGACTTGGCCTCGGCCATGGAGCCGGCCTCCATCAGCTGGTCGAAGCCGACGATCTCGGCCTTGATGAAGCCGCGCTGGAAGTCGGTGTGGATCACCCCGGCCGCCTCGGGCGCCGTCGCGCCGACCGGGATGGTCCAGGCCCGCGACTCCTTCGGGCCGGCGGTGAGGTACGTCTGCAGGCCCAGCGTGCGGAACCCGACCTTCGCCAGCTGGTCCAGCCCCGGCTCGTCCTGCCCGATCGAGGCGAGGAGCTCGGCGGCCTCGTCGGCGGGCAGCTCGATCAGCTCGGACTCGGTCTGCGCGTCCAGGAAGATCGCCTCGGCCGGCGCGACCAGGGCACGCAGCTCGTCGAGCTTCTCCTCGTTGGCCAGCTCGTCGGCGTCGACGTTGAAAACGTACAGGAACGGCTTGGTGGTCAGCAGCGACAGCTCGCGCAGCGGCTCGGGGTCGACCCCGGCGGCGAAGAGGGTCTTCCCCTCGTTCAGCACCGCCTGGGCGGCGACGGCGGCGTCATGCAGGGCCTTGCGGTCCTTGTCCTTGCGCGACTCCTTCTCCAGCCGCGGGACCGCCTTCTCCAGCGTCTGCATGTCGGCCAGCACGAGCTCGGTGTTGATCGTCTCGATGTCGTCGGCGGGGTCGACGCGGCCCTCGACGTGCACCACGTCGGGGTCGGTGAAGACCCGGATCACCTGGCAGATCGCGTCGCTCTCGCGGATGTTGGCCAGGAACTTGTTGCCCAGCCCCTGGCCCTCGCTGGCGCCGCGGACGATGCCGGCGATGTCGACGAAGCTCACCGTGGCCGGGATGATCTTCTGCGAGCCGAAGACCTCGGCCAGCTTCTCCAGGCGGGGGTCGGGGACACCCACGACGCCGACGTTGGGCTCGATCGTCGCGAACGGGTAGTTCGCCGCGAGCACGTCGTTCTTGGTCAGGGCGTTGAACAGCGTCGACTTGCCGACGTTGGGCAGGCCGACGATGCCGATGGTGAGACTCACGGGAGCACAGCCTAGGTGCACCCCGCCAGTCGGCCGCCGACGGCGAGCGGTCGGGCACGGAGGCGAGCCTCCCGTGCAGCACTCCGTACGGGGAGACGCGAGCCGGCGCCGGCGTCTGCCACGCGTCGCGGTCGATGCCGCCGCGGCAGCGGGCACGGGACCGTTGGCGGACGAACCTCCGGCGGGTCAGGCCGAGGCGGACACGTCCGTTGCCGGGGTGCGGGACGCCGCTGCACGGGCACTCCGCACCTGGCGGAGGCCCACGGCGACGACCACCCCGAGCCACGCCACCGCCAACGGCTGCACGAAGCCGCCGCCCACGGCGGTGATCCACCCACCCCCGATCCCGAACCAGAGCACCCACTGCAAGGGCGGGACGAACGCGAGCACGGCCGCGACCACGGCCTCGACGGCCAGCACCGCCCACGGGTGCCGGTGCCGGCGGCCCACCAGCACCCCCGCGACGAAGAGGACGCTGACCAGGGACACCAGCGCCCACGATCCCCACAGCTCGCCCGTGTCGACAGGCGGCGTCCGCTGGTTCCTCGTGTCGACGTACCACCCGGTCGCGCGCAGCAGCACCAGCAGCACGAGGATCCGAGCCAGTTGCAGCGCAGTCCTCCCTGTCCGCACGCCTGCTCCTCCCGTCGACGGGTCGGTTCCTCCGAGGTGGCACGTTGCCACCCGGCGAGCCGGAGGCCAACCGTGGCACTCCCCGCACGCGCCGGAACTGTCGGAGCCCGCGGGCACACTGCCGGGCACTCCGTCCGCAGCCCAGGGAGGCACGGTGTTCGACGAACCACGGGTGGCCGACCTCGACCTGGTCGACCTCGAGGGCGCCCTGCTGCGCGCCGCGGTCGGCGACTACGCGGCCGAGGCCGCCGTCCTGCTGCTGGCCAACGACGGCCACTGGCTGCCCCGGCTGCAGACGGCCGGCCTGATCACCATCGCCCTGGACGGCGCCCTCGACGGCGGGCCCTGGGCCGCCGTGCTGTGGCCGGAGCTGGACGGCGCCCTGCGCACCGGGGCGATCACCGGCACCGGCAGCCAGCGGCGGCTGCTGCGGGCCGCCGCCAGCCTCGCCGACGGCCAGTCCGTCGACCTCGCCGACCTGGCCGCCGGGCTGGACCGGGACGCCGTGCGGCTGCTTCTCGCCGCACTGTCGCACGCCGCCGGCAGCCACGAGCACCGCGCCGTCCACCGCGACGCCGACGGGGTGCCGCACGACGGGGAGCTGCTGGGCCCGGTGGTGCCGTGGGGTGCCGACGGCTGAACCGGCGGTCAGCCCGAGGCCGCTCCCGGCCCCGGGAGCAGGCCGCGCTCCACGGCCACCAGCACCGCCCGGGTGCGGTCATCGACGCCGAGCTTGGCGAACACCCGCAGCAGGTGGGTCTTCACCGTCGCCTCGCCGATGAACAGCTCGCGGCCGATCTGCGCGTTGGTCAGCCCCCGGGCCACCCCGGCCAGCACCTGCAGCTCCCGCTCGGTGGGCGCGTCGGCCGCCGGCGCCCGCATCCGCGAGAAGAGCTTCGCCGCCACCGGCGGGGCGAGCACGGTCTCCCCGCGGGCGGCCGCGCGCACCGCGTCGGCCAGGTGCGGCAGCGGGGTGTCCTTGAGCAGGTAGCCGGCCGCACCCGCCTCCACCGCGCGCACGATGTCGGCGTCGGTGTCGTAGGTGGTCAGCACGAGCACCCGGACGCCGGGGTGCGCGGCGAGGATGCGGCCGGTCGCGGTGACGCCGTCCATCCGCGGCATCCGCAGGTCCATCAGGACGACGTCCGGCCCGTGCTCGGCGACCGCCGCCAGGGCCGCCAGCCCGTCGCCCGCCTCGCCGACGACGTCCAGGTCCGGCTGCGCGGCCAGCCAGCCGACGAGCCCGCCACGCACCACCGGGTGGTCGTCGACGACCAGCACCCGGGTGGTGGTCATGGCGCCGGCACCCGCACGGTCACCCGGGTGCCCTCTCCCGGTGCCGAGACCACGTCGACCGCGCCGCCCACCTCGGCTGCCCGATCGCGCAGGCCGGCCAGGCCGACCCCGGCCGATGTCGCCGGGTCGAAGCCCACCCCGTCGTCCGCCACGTGCACCGACACCTGGCCCGCCTCCTCAGCGCCCACCCGGCTGACCTGCAGCACCACCGCGCTGGCGGCGGCGTGCCGGCGCACGTTGGCCAGCGCCTCCTGCGCGCCGCGCAGCAGCACGATCTCCTCCGCACGACTCAGGCCCGGCAGCGCATCGAGCGCCGCGAGGTCGACCCGGATGGCGATCCCGGTCTCCCGGCCGAACCGCTCCACCAGCCGCTGCAGCGCCTCCAGCAGCGTCGTGGAGTCCAGCGGCACCGGCGCGAACGCCGCCACCATCGCCCGGGCCTCGACGAGGTTGTCCCGGGCCACCTCCTCGATCAGCGCCAGCCGTTCGGCGGCGGCCGCCGGGTCGGTGTCCACCTGTGCCGCGGCGGTCTGGGCGAGGACCACGATGCTGGTGTAGCCCTGCGCCAGCGTGTCGTGCACCTCGCGGGCCAGCCGTTCCCGCTCCGCCGCCACCCCCTGCTCGCGGTGCGCCGCGGCGAGCTCGACCCGGGTGTCCTCCAGCTCCCGGATCAGCTGCGCGCGCTCGCGGCTCTGCTGCAGCACCCGGCTCAGCCACAGGCCCAGGGCCAGGCTGAACACCAGCCCGACCGAGGTCTGCACGATGCCCGAGAACGGCTCGGTGCCGCGGGTCCACGAGACCGTCGGCCCAGCCGTGCTGGCCAGCGCCAGCAGGACCGTCCAGGTGGCGCCCGGCCGAGCCGACTCGACCAGGAACCAGACCTGCGAATAGGCGAGGAAGAGCAGGAACAGCAGCTCCGGTGCGTGCCAGCCGAGCACGGCGAAGACCCCCACCAGGACCGTGAGGTACCCGACCGCCCGCCGCGGGTGGTCCTCGCCGATGGCGGGGGCGCCGAGCACGAGGTAGGCGACCACCAGCACCGCGAGAGCGCCCAGGGTGACCGCCCGCGAACCCTCCACCCGGGCGACGAAGGTGGCCAGCACCGCGACGCCGAGCATCACCACGAAGACCACGTGCAGGCCGACCACCGTGGCCCGCCAGCTGCGGTCGGACAGCGGTGCGCCGCCGTCGTCCCCGCCCCGGGCGGGGACGACGGCGGCGCGGAGCCGGGCGGCCAGGTTCACCCGTCGGCCTGTCTCATCGATCGGCCGAGCGCCAGCGGAAGGTCCGGGTGCACACCACGACACCGATGATCACCCACGCGACCAGCACCAGGGCAGTCCTGCCGTGCTCCCATCCCCCCGCCACCTCGAACGCCGCCGCCTGGTCGGGCAGGAACGCCGAGCGCATGCCCTGGGTGAGCCACTTCAGCGGGAAGACCGCCGCCACCTGCTGCATCCAGCCCGGCAGCTCGGGGAAGGCGAAGAACACCCCGCTGAAGAACTGCAGCACCACCGCGAAGGCCGTCACCCCGGTGGTCAGCGACTGGGCGCTGCCGGGCAGCGCGGCCACGGCGATGCCGAGCACCGTGCCGGCCAGGGAACCGAGCACGGCGACCCAGCCGAACGTCGCCCAGGCCCCGGCGCCCGCCGGCAGCGGGACGTCGTAGCCCCAGTGCGCCACCGGCAGCAGCAGGGCCAGTTGCACCGCCGTCGTCACCAGCACGAGCCCGGCCTTGCCGGCGAAGTAGGCGACCGGCGGGGTGCCCAGCACCTGCAGCCGTTCCAGCTGACCGGCCTCCCGTTCCGCGGCGATCGAGGTGGCGATCGACTGGAAGCTGCTCAGCATGATGCCGGTGGCGGCGATGCCGGCCAGGAAGTACTGCGGGAACGGGACGCCGCCGGGCAGCACGTCACCGCCCAGCACCGAGCCGAAGACCACCATCATCACGATCGGGTAGGCGAAGGAGAACACCACCTGCTGGCGCTCCCGCGCGAACAGCCGCAGCTCCAGCCGGGTGCGGGCCAGCGCGATCCGCGCGGCGGACGGCGGGACCGGCCGGGTGGTGGAGGGCGCCAGGACGGCGGTCATCGGGTCTCTCCCTGCAGGTCGGTGGTCCCGGTGGGGGCGGCGCCGACGAGGGCGAGGTAGACGTCCTCCAAGCCGGGCCGGGTGACGGACAGGTCGGGCACCTCGCCGGTGGGCTGCGCGGCGAGCAGGTCGCGCAGCACGGCGGCCGGGCTCTCGGTGCGCACCTCGCGGCGCACGCCGCTCTCGGTCCAGCGGACGGTGGCCCGGCGGCGCAGCGCCGCCCCGAGCTCGTCGGGCGGCGCGACCTCGACCAGCCGCCCGCCGCTGACCACCCCGACCCGGTCGGCGAGCTCGGCGGCCTCGTCCAGGTAGTGGGTGGTGAGCAGCACCGTCGTCCCGTCCACCCGCAGACCGCGGACCAGCTCCCAGAACTGCCGCCGGGCGACCGGGTCCATCCCGGTGGTCGGCTCGTCGAGGAAGACCAGCTCCGGCCGGCCCTGCACCCCCAGCGCCACCGCCAGCCGGCGGCGCTGCCCACCGGAGAGCCTCCCCACCCGGGTGCCGGCCTGCTCGGTGAGCCCGACCGCGGTCAGCAGCTCGTCCGTGGGTCGCGGAGTGGCGTGGTAGGTGGTGAAGTGGTCCAGCGCCTCGCGCACGGTCAGCGCCTGCGCGGCGCCCTCACCCTGGCTGACCACCCCGATCCGGGCGCGCCAGGTGCGGCCGGCGGTGGCCGGGTCCACGCCGAGGACGCCGACCTCCCCGCCGTCCCGGCTCCGGACGCCTTCCAGGATCTCGATCGTCGTGGTCTTGCCGGCACCGTTGGGCCCCAGCAGGGCGAAGCACTCCCCCCGGTGCACCTCGAGGTCCAGCCCCTCGAGCACCGCCCGGCCGCCGTAGCGCTTCCCCAGGCCGCGCACGCTGATCGCCGGCGGCCCTCCGGTGGTCGTCGCCGCGAGCGGCGCCGCCTCTGTCGTCGTCATGGCCCGAGCCTGTCCGCGGTGGGCGGATGCCGGGACCGTCGAGCCGTGGGTCCGCCGTCCACCGATCGGTGGACGGCAGCCGCCCACCGCCGTGTCCGATACCCGCCAGTGGCCGGCTCGGGGCGGTGCCATGCTCGACGCCGTGACCGAGCTGCTGGACGCCGAGCGCTGCTACCGCGCAGTCGCCAGCCGCGATGCCCGCTTCGACGGTTGGTTCGTCACCGCCGTGCACAGCACCGGCATCTACTGCCGCCCCTCCTGCCCGGCGCGCACCCCGCTGCAGCGCAACGTCTCCTTCCACACCACCGCCGCCGGCGCCCAGGCCGCGGGCTTCCGCGCCTGCCGGCGCTGCCGGCCCGACGCCGTTCCCGGCTCGCCGGCGTGGGACGTGCGCGCCGACGTCGTCGCCCGGGCGATGCGGCTGATCGCCGACGGCGAGGTGGAGCGCGCCGGGGTCGGCGGGCTGGCCGCGCGGCTGGGCTACTCCGAACGGCAGCTGCACCGGCTGCTCACCGCCGAACTGGGCGTCGGCGCGCTGGCGCTGGCCCGCGCGCAGCGGGCGCAGACCGCGCGGGTGCTCATCGAGACCACCGCGCTCCCGATGGCCGACGTCGCCTTCGCCGCCGGCTTCGCCAGCATCCGGCAGTTCAACGACACCATCCGGTCGGTGTTCGCGACCACCCCCACCGCGCTGCGCCCGGCCACCCCGCGCGGCGACGGCGGCGGCCCCGGCCGGCTCACCCTCCGGCTGGCCGCCCGGGCACCGTTCGCCGCCGACGAGGTGCTGCTCTTCCTCGGCGCGCACGCCACCCCCGGGCTGGAGGAGTGGGACGGCACCACGTTCTCCCGGGTGCTCGCGCTGCCGCACGGCCCGGCCGTCGTCCGGCTCTCCCCCGCCCCGGACGGCGGGCCGGCGGTCACCGCACAGCTGCGGCTCACCGACCTGCGCGACCTGGGCACGGCGGTGTCCCGCTGCCGCCGGCTGCTCGACCTCGACGCCGACCCGGCCGCCGTGGACGAGCTGCTCGGCGCCGACCCGGCGCTTGCCCCCTTGGTGGCCACCGCCCCCGGACGCCGGGTGCCGGCCTCCCCCGATGCCGCGGAGCTCGCCGTGCGGGCGGTGCTGGGCCAGCAGGTGTCGGTGGCCGGCGCCCGGACGCTGACCGCCCGGCTGGTCACCGCGGCCGGGCGGCCCCTCGCCGAGCCCGTCGGCACGCTCACGCACGCCTTCCCCGCTGCGGAGGACCTGGCCGGCGCCGACCTCACCGCCGTCGGCCTGACCGGCGCGCGCCGGCGGACGGTCACCGCGCTGGCCACCGCGCTCGCCGACGGCACGGTGGCCCTCGGGCCCGGCGTCGACCGCGACGAGGCGGAGCGGGCGCTGCTCGCCCTGCCCGGCATCGGCCCGTGGACCGCCGCCCTGGTCGGCCTGCGCGGCCTCGCCGACCCCGACGTCTGGCTCCCCGGCGACCTCGCGCTGCGCCGCAGCCTCGCCGCGCTCGGCAGCTCCGACGCCGACGCCGCCACCCGCTGGCGACCGTGGCGCTCCTACGCCGTGATGCACCTGTGGGCGCTCGCCGTCCCGTCCCTGTTCACCCGCGGCCCCCTCCCCGAACGGAGCGCCTCATGACCCCTGCCCGGACGCCCCCTGCCCGGTACGCCACCGTCACCACCCCACCCGGCCCGTTCACCGTGCTGGTCGACGACGAGGTGGTGCTCGCCAGCGGCTGGACGGCCGACGTCGGCGACCTGCTCCCGGTGGTGCACCCGGCCCTGCGCCCCGACGCGGTGGAGCCCGCCGGCCGGCTGCCGGTCCTGGACGCCGTCGAGGCGTTCGCCGCGGGCGAGGTGGCCGCGATCGACGGGGTGCCGGTGCGGCAGCGCTCCGGCCCGTTCCTCACCGAGGCGTGGGACGTGCTCCGCACCGTGCCGGCCGGGCGCCCGGACACCTACGCCCAGTTCGCCGTCCGCTGCGGGCGGCCGGCGGCGGTGCGCGCCGCGGCGGGCGCGTGCGCCCGGAACGCCGCGGCGCTGTTCGTGCCCTGCCACCGGGTGCTCGCCACCGGGGGCGGGCTGGGCGGCTTCCGCTGGGGCACCCCGGTGAAGCGCTGGCTGCTCGACCACGAGGCCGCCCACACCGCCCCCCTCCCCCAGGCATAGGCGGCCTTGCACCCGGTTCTGCGGCGAGAACCGGGTGCAAAGCTCCTATGCCTCGCGAGGCGCGGCCGCACATGACCCGGAACTGTCGGTGGGGTCGGGCAGGCTCCCCGACCATGGACGCCGCCTCCCTGCTGCTCGGGCTCCTGCTCGGTGCCCTGCTCGCCACCGCGATCACCCTGGGCCTCGTCGCGCTGCGCGGCCGGTCCGCTGCCGCACCCGACGCGCTGGAGCCGGTGCACGAGTCGCTCGACCACCTGCACCGGCTGCTGGCCGGCATCGAGCGCGACCGGGCCACCGCGCACGGGGAGCTGCGCGAGCAGGTCGGCACCATCGGCCAGACCTCCGCCCTCCTGCGCCAGGAGACCGCGGCGCTGGTCACCGCCCTGCGCACCCCGCACGTGCGGGGCCGGTGGGGCGAGCTCCAGCTGCGCCGGGTGGTCGAGGTGGCCGGCCTGCTCGAGCACTGCGACTTCGTGGAGCAGCCGGGCGCCACCACCGCCGAGGGCGTCGCCGTCCGGCCCGACCTGGTGGTCACCCTCGCCGACGGCCGGCAGGTGGTCGTCGACGCCAAGGTCCCCTTCACCGGCTACATCGAGGCGGTGCAGGCCACCGACCCCGCGGTGCGCGCCCAGCGGGTCGCCGACCACGCGCGGCAGCTGCGCACCCACGTCGACGTCCTCGCCGCCCGCCGGTACCCGACCGCGTTCGGCACCGCGGCACCGTTCACCGTGCTGTTCGTCCCCTCCGACGGCTTCCTCACCACCGCCCTGGAGGCCGAGCCGGCGCTGCTGGAGCACGGCTTCGGCCGCGACGTCGTCATCGCCACCCCGAGCACGCTGCTGGCCCTGCTGCGCACCGTCGCCTACTCCTGGCGCCAGGAGCGGCTCGCCCAGGACGCCGCCGCCGTGCTCGAGGTCGGCCGCACGGTGCACGCCCGGCTGGGCACCCTCTCCGGGCACCTCACCCGGCTGGGCTCGGCGCTGGGCTCTGCACTGACCCGCTACAACGAGACGGTCGGTTCCTACGAGCGCTCGGTGCTCTCCGCCGCCCGCCGCTTCGACGAGCTCGGTGTCGCCGCCGACCCGGTGCCCACCCCGCCATCGGCGGAGACCGCCGTCCGCGCCCTGCGGTCGGTGCCCGACGTGCCGCCGAGCACCGCGCGCCCGCCGACGGCCCCGCCCGACGACAGCGAGCTCACCGCGCGTCCGACGTCCGAGCGGGACGGCACCAGCGGCTGACGGGCCGTCCGTCGCCGCCGCCGTTCCGCAACGGCTGGGACGGCGGTGAGGGATGGTGCGACTGGGGCCGGACCCCACAGAATCCGCCACGTCGCCGGTGTCGACACGGGCACATCTGACCCGCCGCTGCGTCCAGGCTCCAGCGTCTACTCAGGAAGGGCCGTTACCGTGGCCCGACCGGTGAGGGGCGCACCTCCTCCCGAGGACGAGGAGGTGCACGATCACTCCGGTCAGTGTCGATGCCAGGCTCCAGGACAGGCGGGAGGACGCCATGCGGGCAGAACGCAGCGACACCGGCGCAGCCGCGGGCCGCTCGTACCCCTCGCCGCGGGCGTCCAGCGGTGGCGCACCGCGTGGCCGCGACCCGCTGCCGCGCGACGCACGCGGCCGGGCTCCCGACCGCGGGCGCGCTCCCGAGCGCCGCCGCCCCGACCCCCGCGGCACCGACCCGTGGGAGGCCACCGGCGCCCGCCGCCCGGCCGACCTGGACCCGCGCCGGCCGCGGGACTCCCGTCCGGTGCCCCCGCAGCGCCGCAACGCGCCGGCCGAGGCACCCCGCCGCGGCGGCTCGTCGACGGCCGGCCGCCCGGCGTCGACCACCGGCCCCCGGGTGCCCGGTCTGGTCGCGGTCTTCGGCGCCTTCCTGGTCACGCTCGCCGCGGCCGCCGCCGACTCCTACATCGGGATCGGCCTGGGCACGCTCACCCTCGTGGTGCTCACGGCGAGCAGCGGCTTCGCCGCCCTCGTCGTCCGCCGCCGGGACCTGATGACCGTCCTGGTCTCCCCGCCGCTGGTGTTCATCGGTGTCGCCCTGCTCAACATCGCCCTGGCCCCCTCGGCGACGTTCACCCTGCCGACGCTGGCCACCCTGCTGGTGCGCGGCTTCCCGGCGATGGCGATCGCCACCTGCGCCGCCGTCGCCGTCTGGCTGTTCCGGCTGGTCACCCGCCGCTGACGGCCCGCCTCGAACGCAGACGGCCCGGCACCCCTTCCAGGGTGCCGGGCCGTCCGTCGTCGCGGGGGCTACTCGGTGTCGACCGCCAGAGCCGCACGGCGCGTCTTGAGCTCGTGCGGCAGCGCGAAGACCAGCCGCTCCTCGGCCGCCTTCACCGTCTCCACGTCGGCATAGCCGCGGGCCGCCAGCCAGTCGAGCACCTCGCTGACGAGGATCTCCGGCACCGAGGCGCCGCTGGTCACGCCCACGGTGGCGACGCCGTCGAGCCACGCCTCGTCGACCTCCGAGGCGAAGTCGACCAGGTGCGAGTCGCGGGCGCCGGCCTCCAGCGCCACCTCGACCAGGCGCACCGAGTTCGACGAGTTCGTCGACCCGACCACCAGCACCAGGTCACACTCGGCGGCCATCTGCTTGACCGCCTGCTGACGGTTCTGCGTGGCGTAGCAGATGTCGTCGCTGGGCGGGCTCTGCAGGCCGGGGAAGCGGGTCTTCAGCGAGTCGACCGTCGCCAGCGTCTCGTCGACCGACAGAGTCGTCTGGGACAGCCAGACGACCTTCTCCGGGTCGCGCACCTGGACGTTGGCGATGTCCTCGGGACCGTCGACGAGCTGGGTGTTCGCCGGGGCCTCGCCCATCGTGCCCTCGACCTCCTCGTGCCCGCGGTGGCCGATCAGCAGGATGTCGTAGTCGTCCTTGGCGAACCGCTTCGCCTCCATGTGCACCTTGCTCACCAGCGGGCAGGTCGCGTCGATGGTCCGCAGCGACCGTTCGGCGGCCTGGGTCTTCACCGCCGGGGAGACCCCGTGCGCGCTGAAGACGACGACCGAGCCCTCGGGCACCTCGTCGGTCTCGTCGACGAAGACCGCGCCGCGCCGCTCGAGCGTGGCCACCACGTGCTTGTTGTGGACGATCTGCTTGCGGACGTAGACCGGCGCCCCGTGGATCTCCAGGGCCCGCTCGACCGCCACCACCGCCCGGTCCACGCCGGCGCAGTAGCCCCGGGGGTCGGCCAGCAGGACTCGTCCACGCGGTTCAGCCATGCCCCCATGGTAAGTGCGCAGCGCGCACGTGCGGCGGCGTCGAGACGAGGACCACCCCGGGCGCCGTCCCTCCACCGGGCGGCAGCGCGCCTGCTGGGGCTGCCGTGCGCCGCCCGGTACGGCACGCTGGGGCCATGGCTCGAGAGATCCCCGAGGTGGTCCGCGCGGCCGCCGGACTGGCCGCCACCGTGCTGGACGAGGCGCGCAAGCTGCCCGAGACGCTGCCCGGACTGCCGGTGCGGCTGATCGGCCAGGCACTGCAGACGTCACTGCGGCTGCAGCAGCAGTACTCGGGGCTGGTCGCCCGCGGCGACGAGCTGTTCACCGGGCTGCGCGGCGACGCCGAGCCGGGCATGGCCACCTTCGACGACGACCTCCCCGGCCCGTCCTCGCCGACCGGCAGCCCGGCCCCGCGCGGCTCCGCGTTCGACCGGGTCGCCGACCTCCCGGAGGAGACCGACGCCGACGAGCGCGCCGACGTGCTGGCCGACGACCTCGCGGTCGACGCGCTGCCGGTGGCCGACGCCGAGGTGCTCCCGGACGACGTCGCCGTTGCCGTGCTGGACGACAGCGCCCCCACCGTCGACGAGATCACCCCGGCCGAGGTCGCCGCGCTGCCCGGCGACCCGGCCGCCGACGCGATCACCGCGGTGGTCGACGAGCTGGCCGACGACGTGGCCGAGGAGATCGCCGAGGAGGTCCCCGACGCCGTGCCCGACGAGGTGCTGGCCGACCTCACCGCCGACACCGTCGCCGACGTCGCCGAGGACGAGCAGGCGATCGAGGACGCCGTCGCCGACGAGGTGGTCGCCGACGCCGTCGTCGGGGGCCCTGCACCCGAAGACACCGCACCCGACGACACCGCAGCGGACGACACCGCACGGGACGACACCGCACGGGACGACGCCGCACTCGAGGAGGCGGCCGAGGAGCTCGTCGACCTCGGTGGACCCGAGGCGGCGGAGAGCGTGACCCCGGGCAGCCCGGTGACCGACAGCGCGGCGAGCGAGCCGCTGGTGCCCGCCGGCGAGCAGCCCGCGGTGTCCGCCCCGGTCGAGGGCTACGACTCCTTCAGCATCCCCGCGCTGCGCGGTCACCTGCGCTCCTACCCGACCGAGACGGTCGCCGACCTGCTCGACTACGAGCGGGCCACCCGGGCGCGGGCGCCGTACGTGACGCTGCTGCAGAACCGGCTGGAGAAGCTGAACGCCGACCGCGGCTGACCCGCGCCGCCCGCCGGACCGGGCACCCCCGTGGCGCAGCCGCAGGCGATGCCAGGATCTGCACCGTCCGGCGGGCGGCGCCGGCGCACCGAGCGGGGGAAGCCAGTGACCGACAGCAGCAGGCACGGCGACACGCCGCGGCGACGGCGGGCCGGGCTGTTCAGCCTGCTGCTCGGGCTGGTGGTCGTCGTCCTGGCGGCCGGTGCTGTCCTGGTGGTCCGGGAGGCCCGCTCTTCCGCGCCCACCGTCGCCGCCGTCACCACCCCCGCTCCCGAGCCGTCCGCGGCCCCGGCGCCGCCGGTCGTCACCCCCGCGCCGAGCACGCCGGCCGAGCCGACCTTCGACCGGACCCAGCTCTCCCTCGACGACCCGGCCAGCCTCTGGGTGGTGGTGAACAAGACCCGCCCGCTCAACCCGATCGACCACGCGCCCACCGACCTGGTCCCGGTCGGCGACGGGTACCTGCTGCGGGCCGAGGCTGCGCAGGCGATGGACGCGATGCTCGCCGCCGCGGCGGACCAGGGTCTCTCCCTCAGCGTGCAGAGCGCCTACCGCTCGTACGACTACCAGGTCGGCCTCTTCGACGCCCAGGTCAGCCGGTTCGGAGAGGAGCAGGCCGAGGTCCAGGTGGCCCGCCCCGGCTACAGCGAGCACCAGACCGGTCTGGCGGCGGACGTCGGCGGCGGTGGCTGCGACATCGAGACCTGCTTAGCGACCACCCCCGAGGGCCGGTGGGTGGCCGACCACGGCGCGGAGTTCGGCTACGTCGTGCGGTACCCGGAGGGGGCACAGGACGTGACCGGCTTCAAGTACGAGCCCTGGCACGTGCGGTACGTGGGCACCGCGCTGGCCACCGAGCTGCAGCGCTCCGGAGCGTCCACCCTGGAGGAGTTCTTCGGGCTGCCCGCTGCCCCCGGGTACCCGGGCTGATGAAGGACCTCGCCCCCCTCACCCCTCGCACGCTCGCGGCGAGCCTCTGGGCGAGGCCGTTCCGGCACGTCACTCCGCACGTGACACCCTCGGTCGGGTGACCAGTCCGTCGTCCCCCGAGTCGCCGTGGCCGGTGCGCACCGTCGCCCGCAAGGTCGCCGAGTGGATCGGCCGGCTCGGTGAGGTGTGGGTCGAGGGCCAGGTCGCGCAGCTGTCCCGCCGCGGCGCGGCGGCGACGGTCTTCCTGACCCTCCGCGACCCGGCGGCCGACCTGTCGGTGCCGGTCACCTGCCACCGCGACGTCGCCGACCGGCCCGGGCTCGAGCTGACCGAGGGCGCCCGGGTGATCGTCCGCGCCCGGCCGGACTACTACGTGGCCCGCGGCTCCTTCTCGCTGCGGGCCACCGAGATCCGCGCGGTGGGCCTCGGTGAGCTGCTGGCCCGGATCGAGCGGATCCGCCGGCTGCTGACCGCCGAAGGGCTGTTCGACGCCCACCGCAAGCGGCCGCTGCCCTTCGCGCCCGCCGTCGTCGGGGTGATCACCGGCCGGGACAGCGCCGCCGAGCGCGACGTCCTGGTCACCGCCCGCCGTCGTTGGCCCGCCATCCGCTTCGCGGTGCACAACTGCGCGGTCCAGGGGCCCACGGCCGCGGAGTCGGTGATCGCCGGGCTGCAGCGGCTGGACGCCGACCCGGCCGTCGAGGTCATCGTGCTCGCCCGCGGCGGTGGCTCGGTGGAAGACCTGCTGCCCTTCTCCGACGAGGGGCTGGTGCGGGCCATCGCCGCCTGCCGCACCCCGGTGGTCACCGCCGTCGGCCACGAGACCGACACCACGTTGGTCGACCACGTCGCCGACGTCCGGGCGGCCACGCCCACCGACGCCGCGCACCGCGTGGTGCCCGAGATCGGCGAGCAGCGGCGGCTGGTCGAGGGGCTGCGGGCGCGCGCCCGGCACCTGGTCGGCGCCCGGCTGGAGCAGCAGGAGCGCTGGCTGGAGTCGGTGCGCAGCCGCCCGGTGCTGGCCGACCCGGGGCGACTCCTGGCCGGCCGCGCCGACGACGTCACCGCGCTGCGGCAGCGCGCCACCCGCACGGTCACCCACCGGGTGGAGGTCGCCGAGCGCGACCTGGAGCACGCCCGGGCCCGGGTGACCGCGCTGTCCCCCGCCGCCACGCTGCAGCGCGGCTACGCGGTCGTGCAGCGGGCCGACGGCGCGCTGGTGCGCGACCCGGCGGAGGTCGGTGACGACGAGCAGCTGCAGGTGCGGGTCGCGGGTGGCCGGTTGCCGGTGCGCGTCGACAGGCAGGATGGGCACCCGTGAGCGAGACCCCCGCACCGGAGAACGCCGAGCCGACCCAGACCTACGAGCAGGCCCGCGAGGAGCTCGCCGACGTCGTCCGTCGGCTGGAGGCGGGAGGCCTGACCCTCGAGGAGTCGCTCGCGCTGTGGGAGCGCGGCGAGCAGCTGGCCGAGATGTGCCAGCACTGGCTGGACCGGGCCCGCGAGCGCCTCGCCGCCGCCACCCCCACCGAGGACTGAGCAGGGCCCCCCTCCTCCCCACCCCCTCGCAGGCTCGGGGCGGTGCCCTGGAGGGGGCCGTTCAGGGGGCGAGGGGCTTCACGGCGGCGGCGAGCTGCTCGAGCTCGGTGTCGGTCGCCGACCCCGTCACCAGCAGCGTCGAGGGGCCCTCGGTGCGGGTCAGCACCGTCTCCCCGCGCGCGCTGGTCAGCCGCTGCCAGGTCTTGTCGTCCACCTCGGTGGAGCCGCCACCCGTCGCGTCGCCGAGCACGTCGGTGAGGGCGGCGGCGTCCGGGTCGTCGCTCACCACGAACCCGGCGTACTCCTCGCCCGGGGTGTACCAGCCGATCTGCAGCGTCACCGGAGCCTGCACGTCGGTGCGCACGCTGGTCGGCCGCCACGAGTCGGGCAGGTCCTGCGGCACCGGCAGCGGGTGGCCCGCGGCGGCCGCCGTGCGCTCGACCGTGCCGGCGATGGCGACCTCCCGGATCGGGTCCTCCGGGTTCTGCCGCAGCGCGGTGACCCCGACGATGACCAGGCAGATCACCACCAGGGGCAGCAGCGACCGGACCATGTTCGCCGGGGTGAACCGCTGCATGCGGTCGACCGGCGGCGCGCTCGCCCCGGCCGCCGACGGCGCGGCGGCAGCAGGTGCGGACGGCGCGTCGGTCGCGGCGGCGTCGTCGGTGGTGGTCCGGGGGCGGTGCTCGCCGGCTCGCTGGGTGTGGTCCTGGTCGGCGGCCTGGCCGGTCTCGGGCATGCCCCTAGGATCGCAGCACCGTGCCACCACCCTGCCGCACAGCGCCGTGCGGACGTCAGGAGGACCCGTGTCCCTGCCCCTGCCCGACGGTCCGCTGCCGACCCGGCCCCCGTCGACGCTCCGCGCCGACCGCCCCGCCCCCGATCGCAACCTCGCCCTGGAGCTGGTGCGGGTCACCGAGGCCGCCGCGCTCGCCGCCGGCCGGTGGGTCGGGCGTGGCGACAAGAACCGCGGTGACGGCGCGGCGGTCGACGCGATGCGGGCGCTGATCGGCACCGTCCACATGCGCGGCGTCGTCGTCATCGGCGAGGGCGAGAAGGACGAGGCGCCGATGCTCTACAACGGCGAGCACGTCGGCGACGGCTGGGGCACCGACTACGACGTCGCCGTCGACCCGATCGACGGCACCACGCTGATGGCCAAGGGCATGCCCAACGCGATCGCGGTGATGGCCGTCGCCGACCGCGGCGCGATGTACGACCCCTCGGCGGTCTTCTACATGGACAAGATCGCCACCGGTCCGGCCGCGGCCGACGTCGTCGACATCACCGCACCGGTGGCCGAGAACATCCGCAAGGTCGCGAAGGCCAAGCGCAGCTCGGTCGGCGACGTCACCGTGTGCATCCTCGACCGGCCGCGCCACGAGCAGCTGGTGAGCGAGGTCCGCGAGGCCGGTGCCCGGATCAAGTTCATCACCGACGGCGACGTCGCCGGCGCGATCGCCGCCGCCCGCGAGGGCACCGGTGTCGACCTGCTGATGGGCATCGGCGGCACCCCGGAGGGGATCATCACCGCCTGCGCCCTCAAGTGCATGGGCGGCGCGCTGCAGGGTCGGCTCTGGCCGCGCGACGACGCGGAGCGGCAGAAGGCGCTCGACGCCGGGCACGACCTGGACCGGGTGCTGACCATCGACGACCTGGTGCAGGGCGACGTCTTCTTCGTGGCCACCGGCATCACCGACGGCGAACTGCTGCGCGGCGTCCAGTACCGGGCCGGCGGGGCCACCACGCAGTCGCTGGTCATGCGGTCGCGGTCGGGCACGATCCGCTCGATCGACAGCCTGCACTCGCTGGCCAAGCTCAACGAGTACTCGGCCGTGCCCTTCGGCGACGAGGCACCGACGGAGGCATAGGAGGCTCTGCACCCGGTCCGGGCCCGGGAACCGGGTGCAGAGCCTCCTATGCCTGGGGCGGCGGGGGCGTGTGCCGGTCGGCGAGCCGGTCCAGAACGGCGCGCCACCTGCTCGGCGACTCCCCCGGCGCCAGGCTGCGCAGCCGCAGGTCACCGAAGACCGTCCAGCCGCGGACGACCACCAGCGGCGTGCCGGCCAGCCGGGGCACCGGTGCCAGCTGGGTCTTCCGGTCGCCGAACACCGTCCAGCCCTCGATCTCCGCGGCGACGCCCTCGCTGACGATCACGTCGACGTCGCCGAAGACGGTGCCCAGCTGCAGCTGCACGGTGTCCGCGGCGGTGCGCAGGCCACGCAGGTCGATCCGGACGTCGCCGAACACGGTGCTGGCCCGCTCCGGCACGCCGACCACCGGGGTCAGCTTGACGTCGCCGAACACGCTGGCGACCGAGCCGTTGGTCCGCTCCCCGACGATCTCCCCCACCGCCGGGAAGGCCGACGCCGGCGCGGGGAGGTCGGCCAGCAGACCGTCGAGCTCCCCGACGGTGGTCGCGACATAGGCGGCGTCGGCCCGCTGGGTGAACTCGTCGACGTCGATCCGGCCCTCACCGAGGGCGGTCTGCAGCCGGGTCACCACCGCCTCGCGGTCGGCGTCCGACGCGCGCACGGCGGGACGTTCGGCAGCTGGCTCCTCGACCATGACCGGACCCTAGCGGGGCAGACCTCAGTCCAGCTGGGTGCAGGTGTAGACGGCGAACTCCTCGACCCGGCCGCCGCAGGTGAGCCCGTAGTCCCCGTACCCCGGCTGGAGCAGCGCCTCCTGGTAGAGGTCGTCGCAGGCCTGGAGGTCGCCGTCGAAGCACTGCTGGGCGAGGCCGTCCAGCACCGGGTCGTCGCCCAGGCCGTCGGGTGGCACCGGGTCGGTCTGCTCCACCTGCGCGGCGTCCGGGCCGTGGTCCCCCGAGCCGTAGTCGTCCAGGCCGAAGCCGTCGAGGCCGTAGTCGTCCAGGGCGAAGTCGTCCCGGAGGCCGGACAGCGCCTCGTCCATCGCCGCGGCCGAGGCCTCGGCGAGCCCCTCCCCGATGCCCCGGCCCAGGTCCTCGGCGCCCGACCGGACGACGAGTGCGCCGAGGAACGCGGCCAGCACGATGCCGAGCGCGATGACGCCGCCGAAGACAGCGGCCGCTGCCACCGGCGGCCCGGGGCGCCGCGGCGCGGGTACGCGAGGAGTCGGACCGGGCGCGCCCGTCCCCCCGGGGCCGGACCCTCCGGTGCCGGGCCACCACCCGGCGTCCGGCCAGCCGGCGGGCTGCGCCGGCGGTCCCGGCACGGGCGGCGGTGGTGCGGGGTGCTGCTCGGACATGCACGTCTCCTGCTGTCGGGGGCCGGCGGAGCACCGGTCCGGGGTCCGGCGGAGCGTAGGGCGCCGGCGCGGCGCTGCGGAGCCGTTGTCCACAGGCGCCCGCAGCCGTGCCGTCCGGGCGGCTGTCTAGGGTCGCTGGCGGAGCACTGTCACCATCCACACCACACCGGGAGCGCACCGTGGCCACCGAGACGGACTACCGCGTCGAGCACGACTCCATGGGGGAGGTCCGCGTCCCCTCCTGGGCGAAGTGGCGGGCCCAGACCCAGCGCGCCGTCGAGAACTTCCCCATCTCCGGCACCCCGATCGAGCGTGAGCTCATCGGCGCCCTGGCGTCCATCAAGGGCGCCGCGGCCACCGTGAACGCCTCGCTCGGCGTCCTGCCCGCCGACGTCGCCGACGCCATCGCCGCCGCCGCGGCCGAGGTCGCCACCGGCAAGTGGGACGAGCACTTCCCGATCGACGTCTTCCAGACCGGCTCGGGCACGTCGAGCAACATGAACACCAACGAGGTCATCGCCACCCTGGCCTCCGAGGCGCTCGGCTCGCCCGTGCACCCCAACGACCACGTCAACGCCTCGCAGTCGTCCAACGACGTCTTCCCCTCGGCGATCCACGTCGCCGCGACCCGGGCGATCGTCGTCGACCTGGTGCCGGCGCTGGAGCACCTCGCCGCCTCGCTGGAGCGCAAGGCCACCGAGTACGCGGAGGTCGTGAAGAGCGGTCGCACGCACCTGATGGACGCCACCCCGGTCACCCTGGGCCAGGAGTTCGGTGGGTACGCCGCCGCCGTGCGCTACGGCATCGAGCGGCTGCAGGCCTCGCTGCCCCGGGTCGGCGAGCTCCCGCTGGGCGGCACCGCCGTCGGCACCGGGATCAACACCCCGCCCGGGTTCGCCGCGGCGATCATCGAGAAGCTCGCCGCCGACCTGGGCCTGCCGCTCTCCGAGGCGCGCGACCACTTCGAGGCGCAGAGCTCCCGCGACGCCCTGGTCGAGGGCTCCGGCCAGCTGAAGACCATCGCGGTCGGGCTCATCAAGATCGCCAACGACCTGCGGTGGATGGGGTCGGGCCCGCGCACCGGGCTGGGCGAGATCGCCCTGCCGGACCTGCAGCCGGGCAGCTCGATCATGCCGGGGAAGGTCAACCCGGTGATCCCCGAGGCCGTCATCCAGGTGGGCGCGCAGGTGATCGGCAACGACGCGGCCGTCACCTACGCCGGCACCACCGGCGTCTTCGAGCTGAACGTGACGCTGCCGCTGATGGCGCGCAACGTGCTGGAGTCGATCCGGCTGCTGGCCAACGTCAGCCGGCTGCTCGCCGACCGCTGCGTCGACGGCATCGTGGCCAACGTCGAGCAGTGCCGCGAGTACGCGGAGTCCTCGCCGTCGATCGTCACCCCGCTGAACAAGTACATCGGTTACGAGGAGGCGGCCAAGGTCGCCAAGCAGTCGCTGGCCGAGCAGAAGACGATCCGCCAGGTCGTCGTGGAGCGCGGCTACGTGGAGCAGGGGAAGCTCACCGAGGAGCAGCTGGACGCCGCCCTCGACGTCCTCTCCATGACCCACCCCTGAGGAAGGACCCCTCTGCCCCCCACCGCTCGCGAACTCGCGGCGGGCCCCTGCAGAGGGGCCGGATGGCGTGCAAAGAGCAGGAATCCTGCCCCCTGGCACGCCATCCGGGGGCGCGGGGCAGTAGCGTCCAGAACTGATGAGCGAGACAGCGAGCACCGACGACGTGGCCCTGCGCTTCCCCGGCGGCGAACTCCCCCTGCGGGAGATCCCCGCGACGGAAGGCGCCCCTGGCATCGACACCAGCAAGCTGCTGTCCACGACCGGCAGGGTCGCCCTGGACATCGGCTTCGTGAACACCGCCTCCTGCACCTCGGAGATCACCTACATCGACGGTGACGCCGGGGTCCTGCGGTACCGCGGCTACCCGATCGACCAGCTGGCCGGGCAGGCCAGCTTCCTCGAGGTGTCGTACCTGCTGATCTACGGCGAGCTGCCCACCGCCGACCAGCTGGAGGCGTTCGACCAGCGGATCCGCCGGCACACCCTGCTGCACGAGGACCTCAAGCAGTTCTTCAACGGCTTCCCGCGCGACGCGCACCCGATGCCGGTGCTCTCCTCGGCGGTCAGCGCGCTGTCGACCTTCTACCAGGACTCGCTCGACCCGTTCAACCCCGAGCAGGTCGAGCTGTCGACCGTCCGACTGCTGGCCAAGCTCCCCACGATCGCGGCCTACGCCTACAAGAAGTCCGTCGGTCAGCCGATGCTCTACCCGGACAACTCCCTGGGCCTGGTGGAGAACTTCCTCCGGATGACCTTCGGCTTCCCGGCCGAGCCGTACGAGGCCGACCCGGAGCTGGTCAAGGCGCTGGACATGCTCTTCGTGCTGCACGCCGACCACGAGCAGAACTGCTCCACCTCCACGGTGCGGCTGGTCGGCTCCTCCCACGCCAACCTGTTCGCCTCGGTCTCCGCCGGCATCAACGCGCTGTTCGGCCCGCTGCACGGCGGCGCCAACCAGTCGGTGCTGGAGATGCTGGAGGCGATCAAGCGCGACGGCGGCGACATCCCCCGCTTCGTCGAGCGGGTCAAGAACAAGGAGCCCGGCGTCAAGCTGATGGGCTTCGGGCACCGGGTCTACAAGAACTACGACCCGCGCGCGGCGATCGTGAAGCAGACCGCGGACACCGTGCTGAGCAAGCTCGGCGGCAACAACGAGCTCCTCGACCTGGCCCGCCAGCTCGAGGAGATCGCCCTCTCCGACGACTACTTCGTCGAGCGCAAGCTCTACCCGAACGTCGACTTCTACACCGGGCTGATCTACCGGGCGATGGGCTTCCCCGTCCGGATGTTCACCGTGCTGTTCGCGCTCGGCCGGGTCCCCGGCTGGATCGCCCAGTGGCGCGAGATGATCGAGGACCCGGCCACCAAGATCGGGCGCCCCCGGCAGGTCTACACCGGCCCCGCCGAGCGCTCCTTCGTCGAGATCGCCCAGCGCTGATCAAGGACCCCGCTGCCCCCCACCGCTCGCGAGCTCGCGGCGGGCCCCTGCAGCGGGGCCGTTCCAGCCCCTCACGAGGCCCCCGTCGTCCCTGCGGACGGCGGGGCCTCGTCGTGCCCGGGGCGACGGGGCCGCGGCCCGAGTGAGCGTCGTTGCGGTCGCCGACGGCGGGTCCCCCTGTGTCGGCGACCAGAACTGCTCGCCCTGCCTCCGGGTGACCGGCACCCCCCGGAGGGGTGAGGCGCACCCCCCGAACGCGTGAGGACCCTTCACCCCCTCCCGGGGGGCGTCGATGAGATCAGGACACGGCTGCCACCGGCAGCCGCGCGATCCGGCCGACGACCCGAGGGAGCACCCGGTGCCCGCACCGCGCGCGCAGTCCGCTGCGCCACGGACCCGCGCCCAGGCCCCCCGCCAGCGTCCGGCGACGGGGGCCCGCACCCCGGCCGGCCGCAGCCCCGCCCGGTCCGCCGCCCCCCGGGCCGGCGCGCCCCAGCGCCGGAACGGCGGCACCGGGCGTCCCCGCACCTCGGGACGCCCCTCATCGCGGCGCCGGCCGGCCGGGAAGCGCCCGGCCGGCTCCACCGGGCACCTGCGCCTGTGGTGGCGCCGGCTCGGCGTCGTCACCGGGGCGACCGTCGCGATCGTGGCACTGATGGGCTCGGTGGCCCAGCCGCCGACCGAGGCCGGCCAGGTCACCGACCCGGGGCGGGTCGGCGTCACCGCGACCGCGCTCGCCGACGCCGCGGCCCGCTACCGGGCCGCCGCCGAGACGGCCGCGCGCCACGGCGCGCAGGCGCAGCAGGCCCGCGACGCCGGCGCCGCCGCGCAGGCCGAGGTCGCCGCCGACCGGGTCGCGGTGGGCGAGATCGCCGTGGCCGCCTACCAGCGCAGCGCGGAGGAGCGCTGGCCGCTCGCCCAGCTCTCGCTGCACTCCCCCGGGACCACCGGCGACGTGCTGCACGCCCAGGGCCTCGCCGAGCAGCTCACCGACGCGCAGGACGCCCGGGTGGCCCGTGTCGCCCGGGCCGCCGTGCACGCCGCGGAGTTCACCGACGCCGCAGCTGCCGCCGAGGAGCGCGCCGCCGACGCGCGGCGGGACGCCGCCGAGGTGCTCGCCGAGGTGCGGGACCTGGTCGCCGACCTGGACCCGCTCGCCGCCTCCACCTGGGCCGGCTCCGCCGCCACCCCGGTCGGCCCCGCGCAGGCGGCCGACAACGCCGCCGCCCTGGCAGGCTGGCAGGACTACCTCACCCGGCTCGCGGTCGCGGGCATCACGCCGCCGGCGGCCGCCGAGCTGGCCGCCCCCGGGTCGCTGCCGACCGGCCTGGCCGCCGTTCGGGACGCGGCCGGCACCCCGGTGCCCGGCGTCGCCCTGACCTACGCCGCCGGCGCGACGATCACCGTGCTGCCCGCCGAGACCGTCGCCGCGGTCAGCGCCGGTCTCGCCCTGCTGGGCCGGCCGTACCTGCCCGGCCGCAGCGGCCCCGACGGGTTCGACTGCGGCGGCTTCACCTCCGCCGTCTGGGCGCACGGCGGATTCGGCCTGCCCGTCGGCCTGGCCGGCCAGTGGGCGCAGAGCACGCCCGTGCCCGAGGGGCAGCTGCAGGTCGGCGACCTGGTGTTCAGCACCGTCGGCGGCACCACGCTGGACGACGTCGGCATCTACGTCGGCGGCCGCAGCGTGCTGTCCGCCTCCGCCGACCGCTGGCAGGTCGCGGTGCGCGAGGTGCCCGACCTGCGCGCCGCCGTCCGCGTGACCGTGCCGGCCAGCACGCCGACGCCGCTGCCGGTCGCGACCCCCACCCCGGCCACCTGCACCGCCCCGGTGCCCGCACCGGGCAGCGACCGGGCACCGGTGAGCGGCGCCTGGGGCGGCTTCGCCAACGGCGAGATCCCCCGCGACCAGCTCTGCTCGATCGGGTACCCGCACCGGCTGCGCTGCGACGCGGCGGCCGCCTACTCGGCGATGTCCGCGGCGTACCAGGCCGCCTTCGGCGCACCGCTGTGCATCACCGACTCCTACCGGTCGCTGGGCGCGCAGGTCGACGCCCACCACCGCAAGCCGAGGATCACCGCGATCCCGGGCACCTCCAACCACGGCTGGGCCCTGGCGGTCGACCTCTGCGGCGGGATCAACGTCTTCGGCACCGTGCAGACCGCCTGGATGCAGGCGAACGCCGGTCGCTGGGGCTGGGTGCACCCCGACTGGGCGCAGGCCGACGGCAGCAACCCGGAGCCCTGGCACTGGGAGTACGGCAGCCTGACCTGAGCTCCGGCGTCCGGGACGACGGGTCGATCAGGTCCAGCCGAGGTCAGCGACGCGCCGCCAGGGCAGGACGACGCTCTGGTCGGCCGCCTCGGCCACCAGCCGGCGGGCGACGCCGGCCTCCGCGCACGCGACCGGGCGCTGCGGCGTCACGACCACGTGCACGTCGTGCATCCGCAGGCCCCGCCCGGCCATCTCACCCAGCAGCCGCTCGGGGTCGACGAGGACCGCCGAGTCGGCGCCGGGGACGCTCGTGGTGGTCCACAGGCCGACCGGGCCCTCGATCCGCAGCGCCGCCTCCACCGCGGCCGACCGGTCCCAGGCGGCGGCGCGGGTGCGGTGCACGTCGGGCAGCGAGGCGCTCCGGGACGGGCGCCACGGCACCAGCAGGCCGGCCCGCCGGACCACCACCCGCCACCCCAGCATCTCGCCGCGGCCCTCGGCCCAGTCGAGCACGGCGACCCCGGCCGCGGCAGCCACCGGGTCGGGCACCGGCCGGTGGTCCAGCCAGGCGCGCAGCCCGGCCAGCACGGCGTCCGGGGTGCTGTCGATGCGCGCCCGGGTCATCTGCTCGGCGAGGTCATCGAGCAGCGCCCGGCTGACCCGGCCGGCCTCCTCGACGACCAGCAGCGCACCCCGCGGCCCGTCGGCCACCGAGAGCCGCAGCCCGGGCAGCTCGTGGGTCCCGGCCAGGTGGTCCACGGCGTCCCGGACGTCGTCGACGTCCACCTCGGTGCGCACCAGCCGGCGCAGCAGCCCGGCCGGGGAGCCGAAGGGCGAGTCGGTCACCGGCTGCGTCCCCCGGTCAGCGCCGCCCGGGCGACCGGGCCGAGGCCGGTCAGCGACAGGACGCTGGCCAGCTCCACGGCGCTGAGCCGGACCGGGACGACGTCGTCCCCCCAGCCGGTCGCGCTGCGCACCCGCGCCACCGAGGCCGGCCAGACCAGCTCGCGGGCGGCCGCCACGTGCAGCTCGGTGAGCACGTCCCCGAGGTGGACGGCCGCCACGGGGTGCACCGGAGCCCCGTCCAGGGCGGTCTGGACCGCCCGCTCGACCTCACTGCGATCAGCGGCGTCGAGCCAGTGCGGCACGAGGACGGGCTGCCGGGTGTCCTCGGCCGGCGGGACGCTCACGAGCCGCTCCCCCCGGGGCTCCCGCGGGCGGCGGGAGCGGTCGGGGGCGGTCACGAGAGGGATATCGGCAGGTCGGCGGCCAGGTGGACCCGTAGTCGACCGTTTTCCGCCGTCCGTGCGGGCCCGGAACGCCGACCGCCCGGTCACCCCGGGTCGGGGTGCCGGGCGGTCGCCGGTCAGTGCGGTGGGGTCAGCCGCCGAGCTCGGTCAGCCGGGTCTTGAGGGCCTTCTCCGCGCGGTCGGCGTGCACGTTCATGTTGCGCACCGAGGTGCCCAGGTCCGCCGAGAGCTGGGTCTTCGTCTTGCCACCCCAGGTGGTCAGGTACCAGGTGGCCCAGCCCAGCACGTTGGGCTGGGCGGCGCGCTGGTCGCGACGCGCGGTGGGGTCCGGGGCGCAGGCCGCCGTGAGCGCGTGCGAGAGCAGCGTCTGCTCCGCCTCGCCCATGATCTCGTCGGGGACCTCGGCGCCGTCGGGCAGCACGAACTCCACGGCGTCGGCACCGCCGTCCAGCGACTGGAGGTTGCGCAGCCCGGTGAGCGTGGCGACGGTCTGGGAGTTGCGGCGCAGGGTGGCCACGCTCTGCCCCATGTAGGCGGCGAGCTCCTTCTCGCTGGGCCGGCGCTGGTGCTCGGCGGTGAAGGCGGCGACCGCCTTCTGCTGCTTGTTCTCGGTGTCCGCGGCGGTGCGCCCGTAGGCGTTGCGGCCCAGGTCGTGCACCCACTTGGACAGCTGGGTGGCCAGGTAGGCGCCGAACGGCACCGACTTGGTCTCGTCGTAGGTGGACACCGCCTTGAGCACCCACTCGGCCACCTGCTGGTCGATGTCGTCGTTGTCCGGCAGGTGCAGCCGGATGGTGCTCATGTTCCGCTGCAGGCGCTTGAGGCTGACCCGGCAGTAGTGCCGGCACAGGTCGGCGAGGAAGGCCGGCGGCAGGTCCCGGGGGGCGCGGCGGCGGACGCCGGCCTCCGGGCGCAGCCCGACGGTGGCGATCCCCTCCCCGGCGCACCAGCCGCGGACCAGGGTGGCGAGCGCCTCCCCCGTGCCCGGCCGGCCGTCGACCCGGTAGAGGCCCTCCCCCTCGTCGTAGCTCACCTCGACGCCGGTGGGCAGGGCTGCCCGGAAGTCGGTCAGCGACAGCTCCCGGTCGGTGCGGAAGTGCACCCGGTCGCGGGGGGTGATGGGCGCGAGCGCCCATCCCTCGGCCTCGGTCAGTCCGCCGAAGACCAGCGGTTCGCGGCTGCGGCCACGGTCGTCGTCGGCCGCGGGTGAGGTGTCGGCGGGGGTGGTGGTGTGCTGGGGCACCGGGTCCTCCTGAGGGGAAGTGCAGGTGGGCGGGGTGACGAGGGGCCGGAGGCCGACGGCGAGGCGGCGAAGCGGCGGAGCGGCGAGGCGCGGCCCGACGACCGGGCTCAGGCCGGGACGGGGATGCCGCGGAAGCCGGCGACCGCCGCACCCGCGACCGAGGACGGGGTGCGGGGGGTGGGGATGCGGGGCATCGGCGAACGGGGCGCGGGGGTCCGCGCTCCGCCGACGGCGTCGAGCACGCCGGCCGCGGCGACCCGCTCGGCCTCGCTCGGCTCACCGACGTAGACCGGCATGAAGTCGTACAGGTCGGTGAACAGCGCGTCGACGAAGGCGTAGGCCGCCTGCGCCTCGGCGGAGAACCGGGCGATCTGGTCCCGCGGCCCCAGCTCGACGCCGACCGTCACCCGCACCGCACGGGCGTCACCGGACAGGCCGGTCAGGGCGAAGGCGACCGACTCGTGTCGTGCGGCCAGCTCGGTGAGCGCGGCGAGGCAGCGACGGGTGGCCGAGCGGCGCGGGCGGAGCTGCACGTGCACCACGACGGTGTCGGACCAGGCGGAGTCCGGGCAGCCGGGCTCGAGGTGCTCGTCACCGACCGTGCGGTACCGGTCGGCCGTGGTGCTGTCGGCGAGCAGGTCGACCGCATCGACCGTGCTCGTGGTGCGTGCGCTGAGTGCCATCTTGGTCTCCCCCTGTAGCTGGCGCGGTAGGGGAAGGCTTGCGCACGATCCGAAGCTGCGACGGCAAGACTCGCCGCCCTGTGACTACTGAGGCGAACGTGTCGAGCGGTTATTGGCCCGATATGACCAGCTCGTTGTCACTTCTTGCTGGATGCCTGCTCCGACTCTGGCGCGAATGCTGCCAAAGCGCCCAGCGCATCGGCGGCCACCTCGGCAGCCAGGGCGTTGGCCTCGGCGATCTGCCGGTAGACCTCCTCGCGGTGGATCGCCACCTCGCGGGGGGCCTTGAAGCCCAGCCGCACGGTGCCGCCGCGGACCTCGACGACGTAGACCTCGATGTCCTCGCCGATGCGGATGCTCTCGCCGACGCTGCGGGTGAGTGTGAGCATGTCGTTGACCCCTCCATGGGTGTGGTGCCATCCGTGGCTCGCCCCGCGGTGCGGGGCGGGACGCCGCCGCGCGGCGCCCTGCACTTCCCTTCTCGGCAGGCCGGGCGCCGGTGCGGCACCCGACCTTCCCCGATCAGCGCAGGAAGTCCAGCAACGAGGGCTGGATCGCCTTCGCGGTGGCGGACAGCGCCGCCTCGTAGCCGGTCTGCTGCATCTGCAGGTTCATGATCGTCTTGGCCAGGTCGATGTTCTCGATGTCGGCCGAGCGGCTGGTCAGGGACAGCTGCAGGTCGGTGTTGACCTGCTTGGCGGTCTCCAGCCGTGAGGTGCGCGTCCCGATGTCCGCGGTGACCTTGAGCATGTCCTTGAGCGCCCCGTCGAGGGCGGCCAGGTGCCCCTCCAGCGCCGCCGGGTCGGGCCCGACGTCGGCGGCGATGTCCCCGATGATCGTGAACAGGTCGCGCTGCCCCGTCGCGGGATCGGTCACGCCGAACGCCTCCGGCCCGGTGATGTCGATGCGGATGACGTCGGCGTCGGAGACCTGCCGGTTGATCGGGGTCTCCCCGCTCCCGTTGCCGACGTAGGCGCCGGTGGTGACGTCGTAGGCGGTGGCGCCGGCGGTGATGCCGCCGAAGATGGGACGGTTCTGCACCGTCTGGTTGGCGAGGCCCAGCAGGCTCTCCCGGATGCCGGCGACCTGGGTGGCGATCGCCGCCCGTGAGCTCTCCGAGCTGGCGCCGTCGTTGAGCCCCTGGACGGTCAGGTCCCGCACCTTCTGCACCTGCGCGATCATGTTCTGCAGGGTGGAGTCGGTGGCGTCCAGGAAGCCCATGCCGTCGGTGATGTTGCGGGCGTGCTGGGTCGCGGTGGCGAGCTCCTGCCGCGCGATGATCGCGGCGTTGGTGCCGGCCGGGTCGTCCGAGGGCTTGTTGATCGTCTTGCCGGAGGTCAGCTGCTGCTGCAGCTTCTGGATCGCGTCCATGTTCCGGTTCAGCCCCTGCAGGCTGGTCGTGACGACCGCCTTGTGCGTGATCCTCATCGGGTCACAGCCCCACGCGGCCGGTGCGGTTGATCAGCACGTCGAGCGTCTCGTCGATCGCGGTGATCATGCGAGCCGCCGCCGAGTAGGCGTGCTGGAAGCGGAGCATGTTCGTCATCTCCTCGTCGAGGTTCACCCCGGAGACCGACTCCCGGGAGGCGTCCACCTGGCTGGCGACCACCGTCTGGGTCTTCAGGTTGCCGGTGGCCACCGACGCCTCCACGCCCAGCTTCACGATCAGCTGCCGGTAGCCGACCGCCGTACCGTCCGCGGAGCTCTGCAGCCTGGCGATGGCCATGGCGTTGCCGTTGTCCGTGCTCGGCGTGCCCTCCGTGCCCAGGTCCGCTGCGGCGAGCCGGTCGGTGTTGGTGATCGCCAGGCGGAGCGTCGCGGCCGTGATGCCGGTCGTGGCGCCCGCGCCGTCGTCGAACAGGGCACCGCCGCGGGCGCCGGTCTTGTCGACACCGGTGGTGTGCGCCGCGTTGAACTCGTCGGCCATCCTCTGGGCGACGCCGTCCAGCCGCTCGCGGTAGGCGGGGATCGTGTCGCGCAGCGCGGTGAGCTGCCCGCCGGCGGTGCCGCCCGCGTTCAGGGTCGTGCCACCGGGATCGGTCACCAGCCGCGGGGGCGTCGTCCTCGCCTCCAGCGGGTCGGCGGTGCCGACGACCCGCACGCCGGTGGCGGAGCTCCCGGAGATGAGCGTCGCCCCGCCCACCGCGACGTCGACGGTGCCGAAGTCGCCCTTCGAGGACGTCGCGCCGATCGACTGCGACAGCTGCAGCACCAGGGCGTCCCGCTTGTCGGCCAGCTCGTTGCTCGGCAGCCCGGACTGGGTGGCCTTCTTGATCGCGGTGTTGAGGTCGGCCACCTGCGTGATGGTGGTGTTGATGTCGTCGGCCAGCACGTCGAGCGCGCCTCGGGTCTGCGTCCAGGCCTTGTCCAGGGCGGCGTCGGTGGTGTGGAACTCGGCCACCAGGGTGGCGGTCTTCTGCAGCACCGCGGTCCGGGCGCCGTCCTCGGTCGGGTTGCTCGCCAGGTCGCCCCACGACTTGAACACGTCGGTGAGCTTGGCCTGGATGCCGGTCTCGCCCGGCTCCCGGAAGGCCTGCTCGATCTGCGCCAGGGTGGTGTCGTGCACGGTCATCGAGGCGGTCTTGCCGCTCTCGGCCTGGGCGCGGGCCTCGAGGAAGGCATCCCGGATGCGGATCACCGTGTCGGCGTTGACGCCCTGCCCGACGTCCTTGCTGACCGACCAGATCGCCGGCACCGGGTTGCCGCCGATCGACTGCAGCTCCGCGCGTTGGCGGCTGTAGCCCTCGGTGTTGACGTTGGCGATGTTCTGGCCGGTGACGTCCAGCCCGCGCTGCTGGGCCCACAGCGCACTCGTCGCCGTGTTGAGGCCGGAGAACGTGCTCACATCGCACCGTCCAGGGTCACCGAGCGGTAGGCGTTGCCCGCGGCGCGGCCGTTCTGGGTGTACGTCCCGGACTGCGTCCCGGTGCGGGTGGACAGCAGCGCGTCGCCGATCACCGACAACCCACTCTCGATCAGCTCCTTGTTCGCGTCGGAGAGGCTGCGCAGCTCGGTGACGAGCGTCAGCAGCGCCTCGTGGTGCTTGGCGTAGAGGTCGTTCCACGGCGCGGGCGCGGAGTCGGCCAGCTGCCGCAGGGAGGGGTTGGCGTCCAGCCCCAGCCGCCCGGCGATCTGCTCGGTCGCCGCAGCGCGCTCCACCTCGAGGGTGCGCAGCTGCTCCAGGACGACCTCGATCTCGTGGGCGATGCGGGGCAGCCAGCGGCTCTTCCCGGTGAGGATCAGGTACTGCTTCTCCTCGGCCTTGAACAGCAGCAGGTCCAGGAGCTCGTGCTCCCGCCACAGCAACGTCGACAGGTGCTGGTGGTCCATGCCGGCCGCCTTCCTCGTCGTCGTGTCCGTCTGCGGCACGGGCCCGGGTGGGGCGTGCCGACGCCACTCCCATCGGCACGGCCCGGCGCCCGGTCAAGCCGAGCAGCGCGGCCGCACAGAAATCCGTGCGCACCGGTCCCGGACCGGTTCCGGTCCGCCGAGAGAGACGACGTGACCGCAGCCAGCCCCACCCCCGTCGCCGGGGGCGAACGCCGACACCCCGACGTCGACGCACTGGTGACCACCCATCTGCCGCTGACGCACTTCGCGGTGAACGCGGTGGCCTCGCGCATCTCCCTGCCCAGCCACGTCAGCCGCGAGGACCTGCAGGCCTGCGCCCGCGTGGCGCTGGTCGAGGTGGCCCGCCGCTTCGACCCGACGGCCGGCGCCACCTTCGCCACCTACGCGCTGCCCCGCCTGCAGGGCGCGGTCCTCGACGAACTGCGCTCCGGGGACTGGGCCAGCCGCTCGGTCCGGGCCGCCGCCCGGCGCAGCGACGCCGCGGCGGACGCGCTGACCATGAGCCTGGGCCGGCCCCCGACACGGGAGGAGCTCGCGGCCAGCCTGGGCGTCGGCCGCGCCGAGCTGGACTCCCTGCAGGTCGACGTGCACCGCGCCGTGATGGTGAGCATCGACGCCGAGACCGGTGCCGGCGGCACGTCCCTGGACCTGCCCGACACCGGCGACTCCCCCGAGCGGGCGCTGCTGCGCGCCGAGCGGGCCCGGCACCTGCACGAGGCGATCCGCGCGCTGCCCGACCGCCTCGACGAGGTCGTCGAACGGAACTTCTTCGGCGACGAGTCGCTGACCGACATCGCCGACTCGCTGGGCGTCACGCTCTCCCGGGTCTCGCAGATGCGCGCCCGCGCGCTCACCCTGCTGCACGCGGCGATGAGCGAGATCTGGGACGAGACCCCCGTACCGGCCGACGGCGGGGTGCGCGCCCGCAACCAGCAGCGCGCCTACGTCGACCGCGTCGCCGCCGCCCAGGCCGCCGGGCGGAACGCCGCCCGGCCGGCGGTCCGCACCGCCGCGGCGCCGGGGCCCTCCGCTCCCGCGGCCGCACCGGCCCGGGTGCACCCGCCGGCTCCCGCACCGGTGCCGGCACCCGCCGCCCGGGTGCGCCAGCGGTACGGATGGCAGGCGCCCGAGCACGAGCCCACCGCCCAGCCCGCCTGATCCGGGGCGGCCGAGTCACAGCCGCATCAGGGACCTCACCCGTTTCGGGTCAACACCGGACCGGGCGGACCGTAGGAGAGGAGGCCCACCGCACCCTGCGGTGGGCCTCCTCGCCGCGCTCGGTCTCCGGAGGGTTCCTTGAGCCTCGTCGTCAACAGCAACATCCCCGGGCTGAACGCCCACCGCGCCCTCTCGGTCGCCGACCGGCAACTGGTCACCTCCGTGGAGCGGCTGTCCTCCGGCCAGCGGATCAACCGGGCAGCCGACGACGCCGCCAGCCTGGGGATCTCCGAGGGCCTGCGCACCCAGATCGGCGGCCTCAAGGTCGCGTTGCGGAACACCCAGGACGGCATCTCGGTGCTGCGGACCGCCGAGGGTGCGCTCACCGAGAGCCAGTCGATCCTGCACCGGATGCGGGACCTCGCCGTCCAGGCGGCGAACGCCGGGGCCGTGGACGACGCGGCCCTGGCGAACGTCCAGACCGAGATCGGGCAGCTGACCGCCGAACTCGACCGGATCGCCGACACGACCTCCTTCAACGGCAGGAAGCTGCTGGACGGCAGCTACCGGACGGTGTTCCAGGTCGGCGCCGACGTGGGTCACACGATCTCCGTGGACCTCGACTCCTCCGTGTCCGCCACCGGCCTGGGGGTGTCCGGGGTGGCCGTGACGGCCGGGGGCGCACCGGACGCGATCGCGGTGATCGACGCGGCGATCGGTCAGGTGTCGACCATCCGCGCCGGGCTGGGCGCAGTGCAGAACCGGTTCGAGCACAACATCGCCAAGCTCGGGGCGGCGATCGACAACACCGCGGCATCCGAGAGCCGCATCCGCGACGCCGACCTGGCCGCGGAGACGACCGCCCTCAGCCGGACGTCGATCCTGACCCAGGCCGGCACCGCGATGCTCGCCCAGGCCAACCAGAGCGCCCGCGGGGTGCTGCAGCTGCTGAGCTGACCGGAGCGGTCACCCACCCGATGGGGGGACACCGCCGGCCGGGCCTCAAGGAGCCGCCGGGCCGGTCCGTTGACAGGGGAGCAACGACCGCGGCACGGATGCCGCGGCCACCCCGTCAAGGAGGAGCCCCTCATGGGTCTGACCGTGAACAACAACATCGCGGCGCTGAACTCGTACCGCAACCTGTCGGTCACCGACAGCCAGATGAGCAAGTCGCTGGAGAAGCTCTCCTCCGGCTTCCGCATCAACCGCGCCGCCGACGACGCCGCGGGCCTGGCCATCTCCGAGGGCCTGCGCTCGCAGATCGGTGGCGTGAAGGTCGCCGTCCGCAACACCCAGGACGGCATCTCGGTCGTGCAGACCGCGGAAGGTGCGCTCACCGAGACGCACAAGATCCTGCAGCGCATGCGTGACCTGTCGGTCCAGGCGTCGAACTCCGGTTCGCTCAACGAGGACGCCAAGAAGAACATCCAGTCCGAGGTGGGCCAGCTCAAGAGCGAGCTCGACCGGATCGCGAACACGACGAACTTCAACGGCAAGAGCCTGCTGGACGGCAAGTACAACACCACCTTCCAGGTCGGTGCCAACGCCGGCGAGACCATCGCCGTCGGCATCGGCACCGCCATGGGCGCCCAGGGCCTGGGCGTCGACGGCGTCGACGTCTCGCTGGCCGACGGCGCCGGTGGCAGCGCGGGTTCCACGACGCAGGCCGCTGCGGCCAACCAGGCGTCGATCGCCACCGTCACGGCCAGCGCTGCGCTGACCACCGCGGACTTCGACGCCCTCAACGGCTCGATCTCCTACAACGGCAAGAGCCTGGACCTGGCCTCGGTCAAGTACGCCAGCACCGACACCGCCGGTGACGCGCGCGACAAGCTGCAGGCCGCCGCCGACGCCACCTTCGGGACCGGCGTGGTGGACGTGGCCGACAGCGGCACCGGCCTCACCTTCACCGGCACCGCCCCCGGCACCACCCCGACCGCCCAGGAGCTGGCCGACGCGACGGTGTCCTTCACCGCCGCCTCGGGCGCGTCCCTGGCGATCGGCCAGATCGACGACGCCATCAAGGCGGTCTCCACCACCCGCGCCGACCTGGGTGCCATCCAGAACCGGTTCGAGCACACGGTCAACAACCTCAACGTCGCCGTCGAGAACCTGACCGCGTCGGAGAGCCGGATCCGCGACACGGACATGGCCTCGGAGATGACCAACTTCACCCGGGCCCAGATCCTGACCCAGGCCGGCACCGCGATGCTGGCCCAGGCCAACCAGGCGCCGCAGAACATCCTGCGCCTGCTGGGCTGACCCACCCGCACTCCCTGAGCAGCACCCGGTGAGGGGGGGAGGCCCCGGCCTCCCCCCCTCACCGCTGCGCCGACCGTCCGCGCACCCGCTCGGGCCCTCCTGGGGGCCTTCGGAAGTTCGTTCCCGTTTCAGGTCAAGACCGGCTCGGCACCCGCCGATCCTGGCACTGCAACACCCCGCAGCACGGATGCAGCGGGATCCTGAAACCCACGTCCACGGAGGAACACCATGGGTCTGAGCGTCAACAACAACATCGCGGCGATGAACTCGTACCGCAACCTGTCGGTCACCGACAGCCAGATGAGCAAGTCGCTGGAGAAGCTCTCCTCCGGCTTCCGCATCAACCGCGCCGCCGACGACGCTGCGGGTCTGGCCATCTCCGAGGGCCTCCGCTCGCAGATCGGTGGCCTCAAGGTCGCCGTCCGCAACACCCAGGACGGCATCTCGGTCGTGCAGACCGCTGAAGGTGCGCTCACCGAGACGCACAAGATCCTGCAGCGCATGCGCGACCTGTCCGTCCAGGCCTCCAACGAGGGCTCCCTGAACGGCGACGCCAAGAAGAACATCCAGTCCGAGATCGGCCAGCTCAAGTCCGAGCTCGACCGCATCGCGTCCACGACCAACTTCAACGGCAAGCAGCTCCTGGACGGCAACTACAACACCGCCTTCCAGGTCGGTGCCAACGCCGGGGAGACCATCGGCGTCAGCATCGGCACCAACATGGGCGCCCAGGGCCTGGGTGTCGACGGGGTCGACGTGTCGGTCGCCGGCACCGCCACCACCGGTTCCACCACCACGGCGGCCGCCGCCGGCGCCTCCTCGGTGGCCACCGTCGGCGCGGCGAACGACTACACCGTCGCGGCGTCGTTCGACACCCTCAACGGGTCGATCTCCTACAACGGCAAGAGCGTGGACCTGTCCTCGGTCAAGTTCGCCGAGACGGACACCGCCGCGCAGAAGACGACCAAGATCCAGACCGCTCTGACCGCTGCCTTCGGCTCCGGTGGGGTCACCGTGGCCAACACCGCCACGGGGCTGACCTTCACCGGCGCCGCAGCGCCCAACCCGGCGACCGCTCAGGAGCTGGCCGACGCGACGGTGTCCTTCACCGCCGCCTCGGGCGCCTCCGAGGCGATCGGCATGATCGACGAGGCCATCAAGTCGGTCTCCACCACTCGCGCCGACCTGGGTGCCATCCAGAACCGGTTCGAGCACACGGTCAACAACCTCAACGTCGCCGTCGAGAACCTGTCGGCGTCGGAGAGCCGGATCCGCGACACGGACATGGCTCAGGAGATGACCAACTTCACCCGCACGCAGATCCTGACCCAGGCCGGCACCGCGATGCTGGCCCAGGCCAACCAGGCGCCCCAGGGCATCCTGAAGCTGCTGGGCTGATCCACCCGCACCACCTGAACACCCGGTGAGGGGGGAGGCCCTCGGGCCTCCCCCCTCACTGGTGCTCCACTCCCTGATCCCCGAACGACGGAGGCACCGGCATGGCAGGCATGAGCGTGAGCACGGGCCTCATCTCGGGCATCGACTACAGCACCATGATCACCCAGCTGATGCAGGTGGAGGCGAACCCGCAGACGCTGCTCAAGCAGCAGCTGTCCGCCACCCAGGCCGACGCCGCCGCCTACCGCGCGGTCAACACCCGGTTCGACGCCCTGCGCACCGCCGCGGCCGCGCTCACCGCGGACACCGCCTGGACGACGACCAAGGCGAGCAGCTCGGACACCTCCGTGACCGCCTCCGCCTCCGCCGGCGCGGCCACCGGGTCGCTGAGCTTCACCGTCACGAGCCTGGCGGCCACCCACGCCGTCTACAGCAACGGCAGCTGGGCCACCGCCGACACCGCCCTGAACGCCAGCGGACCGACCACGCTCACGATCGGCGGGGTCGACGTCACGCTGACCGCCGGCAAGACGGTCAACGACGCCGTCAAGGCCATCAACGACTCCACCGCCGGGGTCACCGCGGTGGCGGTCAACACCGGCGACGGCGTCCGGCTCCAGCTCACGTCCAAGACATCGGGCGCCGGCGGCGTCTTCACCGTCTCCGGCGACGTCCCGGTCTCGACGCTCACCACCGGCACCGACGCGAAGCTCCGGGTCGGGGACGCGACCACCGGCTACGACGTGACGTCGTCGACGAACACGTTCACCGACGTGCTCCCCGGGACCACCTTCACGGTCAGCAAGAAGGACGCCGCGGCCACGGTCACGGTGGCCAAGGACCCGGACGCGACCGCCACCAAGGTGCAGAGCCTGGTCGACGCAGCCAACTCGCTGCTCTCGGCGGTCTCCTCCTACACCGACGCGGAGAGCACCTCGGCGGTCCTCAAGGGCGACAGCACGCTGCGCGGCCTGTCGACCCAGATCCTCGACATCGTGTCCCGCGCCGTCGGCGGGAAGTCGGCCTCGACGGTCGGCATCGAGCTGACCCGCGACGGCCAGCTCACCTTCGACAAGGCGGTCTTCACCAAGGCACTGAGCAGCGACCCCGCCGCGGTCCAGGCGCTGCTCACCGAGAAGAAGATCGTCAGCGCCGGCACGGACGGGATCAGCGGCAACGCCGACGACGTCACCTCCCCGGTCGGCTTCGCCGCCCAGCTCGAGGTGCTGGCCAAGGGCGCCAGCGACAGCACGAACGGGTCGCTGGTGCTGCTCGCCAAGAGCGGGGACTCACTCGCCCGGGACCTCGAGGACCGGATCGCCGCCTGGGACATCCGGCTCGAGCTGCGCAAGACCACGCTCACCCGGCAGTTCACCGCGATGGAGACCGCGCTGAGCACGATGCAGAACCAGGCGTCCTGGCTGACCTCGCAGATCGCCGGGCTGCCCTCCTGGTCCTCCTCCTCCAAGTAGTCCTGACCCCGCTGCCGCGTCTTCCCCTGGAGCCCCGAAACGATGAGCACCGCTTCCCTCCGCGCCCGCTACCTGGGCGACACGGTCACCACCGCCTCGCCGCAGCGGCTGCTGGTCATGCTCTACGACCGGCTGGCCCTGGATCTCGAGCGCGGCCAGACCGCCCTGGAGAACGGCGACCGGCAGGCGGCCCAGGAGCAGTTGCAGCACGCCCAGGACGTCGTCTTCGGCCTGCTGGAGAGCCTGCAGGTCGATGCCTGGGAGGGCGCGCCGCGGCTGGCTGCCCTCTACAACTGGCTGATCGCCGAGCTGGGGCAGGCCGCCGTCAAGGGCGACCTGCGCCGCGTCGGGGACTGCCGCAAGGTCGTCGAGCCGCTGCGGGACGCCTGGCGGGAGGCCGCGGCCTCCCTCACGTCCGCACCCGCATGATCGGCGACCGGGCGGGGGACGACCCCGCCCGCAACCGGGTCGGCGACTTCCCGGCGCTGGTGGACGAGGCCCGCAACTGGCCGGCCGTGCTGGACGCGCTGGAAGGTGACGTGCACGACGCCGAGGAGACCCTCGCCCGGGGCCGGGCCGAGGAGATCGCGGCCTGGGGACGGCGGTCCACGGACTGGATCCCGCCGAGCAACCTGGGTCCGCTCCCCGACGACCTGCGCGAGCGCGCCGCCCGGCTCCTGCAGCACCAGCTGGCCGTGGCCGAGGCCCTCGTCGAGCGGATCACCCAGTCGCAGAAGCAGCGCGACGTCGCCGCCCGGATGAGCTACGCACCGTCACGCCCGGTCGCCTCCTTCATCGACCGGGCCCTCTGACCTCCTCCACCCCACGCACCTCCCCCGTCCCCCGGGGCAGAAAGGGCCATTTCTGCCCCGGGGGACGTGTGCGTTGTGTGACTGGAGGTGCACGATCGAGTGCACGTGGTCATGCCGGGCGCCGCAGCTGCCGATGACTCTGCTGCACGGAATGCACCATCCCGCCACGGATCGGCGACCCCCCTCACGCGCGCAGGCCCACCTGCCCGCGCGACTCGCCGTACCCGGAGGTATCTCGTGCTCCGTCGCTCCACGCTGGGCGTCCGGTGATCACCGACTCGACCATGACGGCGCTGCACGCCTCGCTCACCGGCCTGCAGCAGCGCCAGCGCGTGACCGCCGACAACATCGCCAACCTCCAGACGCCGGGCTACCTCGCCGGCCGGGTGGACTTCGAGTCCACCCTGCGCACCGAGATCGCCAACGGGGAGGCCGCCCGGGTCGGGCAGGGCTCCGTGACCCGGTCGATGGACCCGACCCGGATGGACGGCAACAACGTCAACCTGGACACCGAGACGGTGATCGCCCAGGAGACCGGCCTGCGCTACCAGCTCGCGATCAACGCCCTCGACGGCAAGTACGCGCTGCTGCGTTCTGCCCTGCGGACGCAGTGATGAGCGTCTTCGACACCCTGCGCATCGGTGGCTCGTCGCTGTTCGTCCACCGCAAGTGGATGGACGCCGTCGCGGACAACATGGCCAACATCAACACCGTCCGCCCGGCCGGCGAGGACGCCTTCCAGGAACGCATGATCGTCGCCGAGGCCGTGCAGTACGGCTCGGGTGAGGGCGGCGTGCGGGTGGCCCGGACCGAGCTCGGCAGCGCCGAGGGCCGGATGGTCTACGAGCCGGACAACCCGCTGGCCGACGGCGAGGGCTACGTCCGCTACCCCGACATCGACCTGGGCGAGCAGATGACCCAGCTGCTGATGGCCCAGCGCGGCTACCAGGCCAACCTGGCCACCATCGAACGCGCCACCTCGGCCTACCAGCAGGCCCTGCAGCTCGGGAAGGGCTGACCGTGACCTCCCCCATCGGACCGATCTCCTTCGGCATGCCCACCGCCGCGGCCACCGGTGTCCAGGAGCTCACCGGCACCGCCGGCATCGCCTCGGCCGCCGCCGTCCCGTCCACCAACGGGGCCGGCGGGTTCGCCGCCGTCCTGACCGGTGCCGTGGACAACCTGCAGGCCGTGCAGTCGACCGCGGACTCCCTGGCCCTGCAGGCCGCCACCGGCGACCTGCAGGACGCCCACGACTACATGATCGCCAGCACTGAGGCCCGGCTCGCCACCGACACCGTGGTGACGCTGAAGAACTCCGCGGTGGCCGCCTTCACCGAGATCATGAGGATGCAGATCTGATGCCCGCCGCCCTCGCCGGCCCGCTGGACCGGGTCCGCTCGATGCTGACGACGATCAGCCTCGGCCAGAAGATCGTCATCGGTCTGCTGCTGGCCGGGCTGCTCCTCGGCGGCTTCTTCTTCACCCGCTGGATCACCGCGCCCACCATGTCGCCATTGTTCAGCAACCTGTCGTCCACCGACGCCTCGGCGATCGTGGAGGAGCTGAACGCCCAGGGCGCGGCCTACCAGCTGGCCGACGGCGGCCAGACGATCATGGTGGCGCAGGACAAGGTGTACGACCTGCGGCTGGCGATGAGCGGCCAGGGCCTGCCGGCCGGGAACGAGACCGGCTACGCGCTGCTGGACGAGCAGGGCATCACCACCAGCGAGTTCCAGCAGCAGATCTCCTACCAGCGCGCGCTGGAGGGCGAGCTGTCCAGCACGCTGAAGTCGATCAGCGGCGTGCGGACCGCGGTGGTGCACGTCGCGCTGCCCAAGGACGAGGTCTTCGCCACCGACGAGGGCGAGCCGACCGCCTCGGTGCTGCTCGACCTCAAGCCCGGCACCTCCCTGTCCGGTGAGCAGATCCAGGCGGTCACCCACCTGGTCTCCTCCAGCGTGCAGGGCATGGCCCCGGAGGGCGTGACCGTCGCCGACTCGAACGGCGCGGTGCTCTCCGCCGCCGGTGAGGTCACCGGCGCCGGGGGCGACGCGCGCACCGAGATGGAGCAGACCTACGAGGCCCGGCTGGCCGACAACGCCCAGCAGATCCTCAACACCGTCGCCGGCCCCGGCAAGGCCGTGGTCAAGGTCCGCGCCGACCTGGACTTCTCCAAGCGGGACACCACCACCGAGAGCTACCAGTACAACGAGGGCACCCCGGCACTGTCGGAGTCGACCACCCGGGAGAACTACACCGGCACCGGCGGGGCCGTCGGTGGCGTGCTCGGCGCCGAGGACCTCGCGGTCAACGGCCAGGGCGAGTCGACCTACGAGAAGGAGTCGACCACGTCCAACAACGCCGTGGACAAGACGGTGGAGACCATCACCGGCTCCCCCGGCACGGTCAACCGGCTCACCGTCTCGGTGGTCATGGACGTCGGCATCGCCGCCGACCAGGCCGCGATCCAGCAGCTGGTCGGCAACGCCGTCGGCCTCGACGTCGCCCGCGGTGACGCCATCACCGTCGCGGCGATGCCCTTCGACACCACCGCCGCCGACCAGGCGGCCGCGGACCTCGCCGCCGCGGAGGAGGCGGAGAAGACCGCCGCCATGTGGTCGATGATCAAGACCGGCGGCATCGCGCTCGGCATCGCCCTGCTGGTGCTCATCGTCTGGCTCCGCTCGCGCCGGAACCGCGAGGAGTACGAGGAGCTCGACGACGAGGTGGACGCGCTGGAGCAGGCGCGGATCCAGGTCGAGAGCATCCGCGACCCCGAGGTCGACGACCAGCAGGCACGGCTGGAGTCCGCGCAGCGGGAGAAGGTCCGCGGCGAGATCTCCGAGATGGTCAGCGAGCGCCCGGACGAGGTCGCCACCATGCTGCGCGGCTGGTTCGCCGACGCCAAGTGACCCACCTCCCGGGCCCCGTCGCACACCGACGGGGCCCGGGACTGCCGATGACGGGAGCGGGCGCCAGCGGGCGCTTCGAGAGCACCGGGGAGATCCGACAGTGAGCATCGCGAGCGTGGAGCAGATGGCCGGCATGCCGCCGGCCGTCCGGACCGGGTCAGCCGTCGCCCGCAAGGAGATGCCCGGACTGCGCAAGGCGGCCCTCTTCCTGGCCCAGCTGACCAAGGAGGAGGCCGGCACGATCCTCGCCCAGCTGCGCCCCTCGGAGGTCGAGAAGCTCACCAGCGAGCTCATGCGCCTGGAGAAGGTGGACGGCACCGACGTCGACGACGTCCTCAGCGAGTTCCACTCCCTGATGCAGGCCCGCCGCTTCGTCGGCACCGGCGGCATCGACTTCGCCCGCGAGGTGCTCGCCGCCGGCCTCGGCGAGGAGAAGGCCGACGGCATCCTGTCCCGGCTCAACGTCGTCTACACCGAGCTGCCCTTCGCCTCGCTGCGCAACACCGACGTGCGCCAGCTGGTCACCTTCCTGAAGGACGAGCACCCCCAGGTCATCGCCCTGGTGCTCGCCCACCTGCCCGCCCCGCAGTCGGCGGAGGTCCTCTCCGGCTTCCCGCCGGACCAGCAGGCCGACGTCGCCTACCGGATCGCGCTGATGGACCGCACCGCACCGGAGATGGTCCGGATGGTCGAGGAGGAGCTCGGCCGCCGGATGGGCTCCCTGCTGGCCTACCAGGACATGGCCACCGTCGGCGGCGTGGACACCCTGGTGGAGATCATCAACCGCTCCCCCCGCCCGACCGAGCGCTCCATCCTGGAGTGGCTGGACGACAGCGACCCGGAACTCGCCGAGCGGATCCGCTCGCAGATGTTCGTCTTCGAGGACATCGTCACCATCGACGACCGCTCGCTGCAGCTGGTGCTGCGCGACGTGGAGGCCAACGACCTGGCCACCGCGCTCAAGGGCGTGAAGCAGGACGTCCGGGACAAGGTGGTCCGCAACCTCTCCGAGCGCGCCGGGGAGAACCTGCTCGAGGAGATGGAGCTGCTCGGCCCGGTCCGCCAGCGCACCGTCGAGGAGGCGCAGGCCAAGGTCGTCGCGGTCATCCGCACGCTCGAGGAGCAGGGCGTGCTGACCATCTCGCGGGGCGGTGACGACGATTTCGTCGCATGAGTCGCTGCTGCTGCGCGGGTCGTCGGCGGCGGACGCCGTCCCGTACCAGCGCGCCACCGACGGCGCGCCCTGGGGACGCCGCGCCCGCGACCAGCGGGCCGGCGCTCCCCCGGTCGTGCCCGCTCCGGCGGCGCCGGTCGCCCCCCTGCCCGCCGACAGCACGCCGGTCGCCACGGCCGCGGTGACGGCGGCCGTCGACGCCGCCGTCGGCCGGTCCCAGCCGGCCGACCCGCCCGCCAGCCCGCCCGTCGGTGCGGGGCTCCCGCTGACCGCCGACCCGGCGCGGGCCCGCTCCTGGGCGCCGTCCCCCACCCCGGCCGACGCCGTCGCCCAGCAGACCGCGGCGCGCACCGGCCCCCGCCTGGGCGAGGTCTACGCCGAGCAGCTCGCCCGGCTGCGCGAGGAGGCCCGCCGCGAGGGCTGGGCCGCCGGGCACGCCGAAGGCCTGATCGCCGCCGAACAGGTGGTCGCCGCCGCCGAGCGCGCGGCCGAGGAACGGCTGGCCGACGTGCAGGCGCGCTGGGAGCGGCGGCTGGCCTCGGCCACCGCGGCCATGGGCGCCGCGGTGGAGCGGCTGGACGCCACGGCCGCGCCGGTGGTCGACGAGCTCCGCGACCACGTGCTGGACGCCGTCGTCACGCTGGTCGGCGACCTCCTGGCCCGTGAGCTGGCCACCGCCGACGCCGCCGGGCTGGACGCCCTGCGCCGTGCGCTGACCCTCTGCCCGGCCGACGTGCCCGTCGTCGTCCGGCTGCACCCCGACGACCTCGCCGAGGTGCCCCCGGCCGCCCTGGCCGACCTGCCCCCGTCGGTCCGGGTCGTCGGAGACCCCGACGTCGAACGGGCCGGCGCGCTGGCCGAGGCCGGCACCCTGCGGGTGGACGCCCAGCTCGGCGCCGCGCTCGAGCGGGTGCGGTCGGTGCTGCGCTCGTGAGCGTGCTCACCGGCGGCCCGGCCGCCGCGCTGGTCGCGCGGGCCCGGATCGCCGCCCGCCCGGAGCTGTCCGGCGTGGTGACCGGCGCGATGGGGCTGACCCTCAGCGTCGAGGGCGTGCCCGCCGCCGTCGGGGACCTGGTGGAGGTCAGCTCCGGCCGCCGTCCGCTGCTCGCCGAGGTGGTGGCGGTGCAGCGGGAGCGGATGACCTGCATGCCGCTGGGCGACCTCTCCGGCGTGCGCGCCGGCGCCCGGGTCCGCCCCACCGGGCGGCCGCTGCAGGTGCCGGTCGGCGAGGCGCTGCTGGGCCGGGTGCTCGACGGGCTGGGCCGGCCGATGGACGGCGGTCCCCCGCTCGGTTCGCTGGTGTCCTGGGTCGACCTGACCAGCGAGACCCCCAACGCGCTCACCCGGGAACGGGTGCGCCGGCCGCTGGCCACCGGGGTGCGGGCGCTGGACACCATGGTGCCCGCCGGCCGCGGTCAGCGGCTGGGCATCTTCGCCGGCTCCGGTGTCGGCAAGTCGACCCTGCTGTCGCAGATCACCCGGGGCACCGACGCCGACATCCGGGTCATCGGGCTGATCGGCGAGCGTGGCCGCGAGGTCCGGGAGTTCATCGAGGAGGACCTCGGCCCCGAAGGCCTGGCGAACAGCGTCGTCGTGGTCGCCACCTCCGACGAGCCGCCGCTGGTGCGGCTGAAGGCGGCCTTCGTCGCCACCCGGATCGCCGAGGCCTTCCGCGACCAGGGCCGCGACGTGCTGCTGATGATGGACTCGATCACCCGCACCGCGATGGCCCAGCGCGAGGTCGGGCTGTCCGCCGGCGAGCCCCCGGCCACCCGCGGGTACCCGCCGAGCGTCTTCGCGATGCTGCCGAAGCTGCTGGAGAAGGCCGGCACCAGCACCACCGGCTCGATCACCGGGCTGTACACCGTGCTGGTCGACGGCGACGACCACAACGAGCCGATCGCCGACACCGCCCGCTCCATCCTCGACGGCCACGTCGTGCTCAGCCGACGGCTGGCCACCGCCGGCCACTTCCCGGCGATCGACGTGCTCGAGTCGATCTCACGGGTGGCCACCGCGGTCGTCCCGCCGCCGCAGATGACCGACGCGCGGGAGCTGCGCCGGATGCTCGGGGCGCTGCGCGACGTCCGGGAGCTCATCGAGATCGGCGCCTACCAGACCGGCACCGACCCGCTGGTCGACCGTGCCCGGCGCCTGCTGCCGGACATCGACGCCTTCCTGCGTCAGGCGACGTCGGACTCCACCCCGCCGCCCGAGGCGTGGGCCCGGCTGCACGGCCTGGTCTCCGCCGCGTGAGGCAGCCCGCCTTCCGGCTGGAGCCGGTGCTGCGCCTGCGCCGAACCGAGGAGCGGACGGCGGCGCTGGCCGCGGCCGCCGCCGCCCGCGACGCCGCCGAGGCCGCCCGGCGGGCCGAGGACGACGCCGAGGCGCTGTCGGCCCGCCGGCTGCCCGCGGCCGTCCCCGGCGCTGCCTTCGTCGCCGCGATGGTCGCATCGTCGGCCGCGGCTGCCGATGTGTCTGCTGCACGGGCTCTCGCCGTCGCCCACGCGGAACAGGCCGAGCTGGTCCGGGCCCGCTGGACGGCGGCGGCCCAGCGCACCAAGGGCCTGGAGAAGTTGCGCGAGCGCCACCTGGCGGCCGCACGCACCGCCGCCGAGGCGGCCGAGGAGCGCGCGGTCGACGACCTGGTGACCGGCCGCCACACGACGAGGACGAGGGAGGAGGAGGGCACGTGGAGGGACTGACCGCGGTGCACGGCCGGATCAGCGAGATCCAGGCCCGTTTCCTGCGCACCCCACCGAGCTCGGAGGCCGCCTGGTCCAGCGCCGCGTCGGCGGCCGGGCTCACCGGCACCTCGTCGACGGCGTCGACCGGCCTCGGCGCCTTCGCCACCACCGGCACCGGCGCCGAGGTCGTCGGCGCGGCGCAGAAGTACCTCGGGGTGCCCTACCGCTGGGGCGGCACCGACCCGACGAGCGGCCTGGACTGCTCCGGGTTCACCCAGCGCGTGTACGCCGACCTGGGCGTCAGCATCCCCCGCACCTCGTCCCAGCAGGCCACCGCCGGCCGACCGGTCGCCTCGCTCGCCGAGGCCCAGCCGGGTGACCTGGTGTTCTTCGACAACTCCGGCAGCCGGCCGGGCATCGACCACGTCGGGCTCTACATCGGCGGCGGCAAGATGATCGCCGCCCCGCAGGAGGGCGACGTCGTCAAGGTGCAGGACGTCGGCCGGCCGACGGTGATCCGCCGCGTGCTGCCCGACGGCGCCGTGTCGGCCCCGTCCGGGGCCGCCCGCGGCACCGGCCTGGGCGGCGTCCCGTACGCCGACCTGTTCAGCGCTGCCGGCAGCCGGCACGGCGTCGACCCGGCCGTGCTCGCCGCGATGGCGAAGACCGAGTCGAACTTCGACACCGCGGCGGTCTCCCCCGCCGGCGCGCAGGGGCTCATGCAGTTCATGCCGGCCACCGCGCGCGGCCTGGGCGTCGACCCCGGTGACCCGGCGTCCGCCATCGACGGCGCTGCCCGCTACCTGGCGAGCCTGACCCAGCAGTTCGGCTCCACGGAGCTGGCGCTGGCGGCCTACAACGCCGGGCCCGGCGCGGTGCAGCGCGCCGGGGGCGTCCCGCCCTACGCCGAGACCCGGTCCTACGTCCAGAAGGTGACCAGCGCCGCGGAGGCCTACCGATGACAGCCCCCATGTCCGCCCTGCCGATGACGCCGGCCACCGGCCGCGCGAGCGGCTCCACCGGCGGCCCGGCCACCGGGTCCGCCGAGAACGCGGCCGGCTTCGCCAGCGCGCTGGACGACGTCCTGCACGGCGGCGGGAACCCCTCCCGCCGACCGGGGAACGGCACGGGGGACGCGTCCGGGGGCGCCCCCGGCGAGGGGACCGGCGGCGAGACGCCGGCGACGCCGGTCGCCGTCCCGATCGACGTGCCCCCGGGGTTGTGGGCGCTGCTCGCCGCCGGTGCGTCGCTGGGCACCACGCCCGGCGCCCAGCCGGAGGCGACCGCCGCCGCCGCCGCACTCATCGGCGCGGTCGCCGGCGCCGCGGCGGCCGGCGGGCAGCCGCCCGGGGGCCAGCTGCCCGGCGTCGACCCGGCCGCCGGTGCCCCGGCCCTCCCGCTGCCCACCGTCACCGATCCGGCGGCAGCCGGCGCGGCGCCGTCCGCACCCGCGCCCGGCACGCCGGCCGCGCTGGTGTCCGCCCTCGGCCTGGCCGGGCCGGCCGGCGCGCAGCCGGCCACCACCTCGGCCGGGACCACCGACACCGCCGCCGGGCTCCCGGCCGACCTGTCCGTCGTCGTCCTCCCCGCGGCCGCGGGCGACACCGCTGACACCGGAACCGGAACCGGCCCCGACGCCGGTCCGGGCCACGGCGGCGGCACCGCCGAGCCGGACGCGGTCGGTCTCGTCGGCGGGGCGACCGCCTCGCCGACGGCGGTCCGCACCGACCCGCTCGGTTCCGCCGGACCCACGCCGCCCCCTGCGGAGCCGCCCGTCGCCCAGCAGCTGGGCCGCCAGCTCGCGGTGCTCAGCAACGCGCCCGACGGCAGCTCGACGATGACCCTGGTCATCACCCCCGAGGAGCTGGGGCCGGTCTCCATCCAGGTGACGGTGACCGACGGCAACCTCGACCTGACCCTCCAGGGCGGTTCGGACGCCGGACGGCACGCCCTCACCGACGCCCTGCCCGAGCTGCGCCGGGAACTGGAGGGGGCGGGCCTGACCCTGGGCCGCCTCGCCGTCGACGACACCACCGCCGACCTGGGCAGCACGCTGCGCTCGGCGCAGCAGCAGCTGCTCGACGCCCGCGCCGGCCAGCAGGGGCAGGGCTCCGCCTCCGGGCAGCAGGGCCAGCCCGGGCAGCAGGGGCCCGGCACCCGGGCCGCAGGCGGCGACCCCGAGCACCGCGGTGAGGGCAGCCCCGCCCTCGCCACCGAGCAGTCCGCGTCGTCCGGCGTGGACGTCCTCGCCTGAGACGGAGGAACGATGAGCAGCCCGGTCACCGGACCCACTGGTTCCGCCGGCGTCGTCACGACGGACGCCAGCCCCTCGGTCAACCGCGGCGACCAGATGGGGAAGGACGTCTTCCTCAAGCTCCTGGTCGCGCAGATGCGCTACCAGGACCCCAGCAACCCGACCAGCAGCAGCGAGTTCATGGCCCAGACGGCGACCTTCACCCAGGTGGAGAAGCTCGAGGAGATCGCCTCGCAGAACAAGGCCCTGGTCGGGCTGCAGCGGTCGCTCAGCGCCGGCGCGCTGGTCGGCCACCAGGTGACGTACACCGACACCACCGGCGAGACGAAGACCGGAACGGTGAGCGCCGTCCGGATCGCCGGCACCGGCGCCGAGACCGAACCGCAGGCGGTCGTCGACGGCGTCACCGTCCCGCTCGGCCGGGTCACCGCCGTCACCCTGCCGACCACGCCCACGCCCGCCACCCAGCCGACCGCCTGACCACCCCCGACCTCAGGAGCTCCCCCGATGCTGCGTTCCATGTTCTCGGCCATCTCCGGCCTCAAGGCGCACCAGACCAAGCTGGACGTCGCCGGCAACAACATCGCCAACGTCAACACCGTCGGCTTCAAGGGCAGCCAGACCGTCTTCGAGGACACCCTCTCCCAGGTGCTGCGCAACGGCGCCGCTCCGCAGGGCGAGACCGCCGGCACGAACCCGGCCGCGGTCGGCCTCGGCGTGAAGGTCGCCGGCATCACCACCAACTGGACCCAGGGCTCGGCGCAGAGCACCGGCCGCTCCAGCGACTTCATGATCACCGGCGACGGCTTCTTCATCACCAGGTCCGGCAACGAGAACCTCTACACCCGGGCCGGCTCCTTCGACACCGACGGCGTCGGCAACCTGGTCACCCCCGACGGCCTGGTGCTCCAGGGCTGGATGGCGAACAACGGCGCCATCGACCCCAACGGCCCGCTGGAGCCGCTGCGGATCCCGCAGGGTCAGGTGCTGGCCCCGGTGCCCACCACCGGCGCCACGATCCAGGGCAACCTCTCCGCCGGCGCCACCGCGGGCACCGAGGTGACCTCCCAGATCCGGATGTTCGACGACCTGGGCAACGCCCACGAGATGTCGGTGGTCATGACCAACACCGGCACGAACACCTGGGACGTCACCTTCAGCGAGGGCACCCGGACGGTGACCCGCAACCTCACCTTCTCCGGCACCGCGCCGACCACCGGCCAGCTCACCTCCGGGGGGACCGTCACCTTCGACCCGGACGCCGACTTCACCCCCCCGTTCCCGAGCTGGACCGGCGCGGTCACCATCGACCTGAGCGGGCTGACCCAGTTCGGCGGGGCCAGCACCGCGGCGGGCAAGAGCAACGAGCTGACCGGTTCGGCCCTGGGCACGCTGGAGAGCTACTCGCTCAGCAACGACGGCACGATCGTCGGCCTGTACTCCAACGGCCTGCGGCAGCCGCTGGGTCAGCTGGCGCTGGCGACCTTCACCAACCCCGGTGGCCTGGAGAAGGCCGGCAACAGCTCGTTCCGCGCCGGCGACAACTCCGGCAACCCGGTGGTCGGCCAGGCCGGCACCGGTGGCCGCGGCCAGCTCTCGGCCGGCGCGCTGGAGATGTCCAACGTGGACCTGGCCGAGGAGTTCACCGGCCTCATCGTCGCCCAGCGCGGCTTCCAGGCGAACAGCCGGGTGATCACCACCTCCGACGAGATCCTCCAGGACCTGGTCCAGCTGAAGCGCTGACGAGGACCCCTCCTCACCGCCGCCCGCACGCACGTGCCCGGCCCCTGGAGGAGGGGGCGGAGGGCCCGGTCATCCCGACGGGTGACCGGGCCCTCTCCGCTCAAGCAGTCCCGCCGGGACGCCGAAGACACCGGTGCGCGCTCCGCGCGCACCGGTGAGCACCCTCACCGCCGACCCCTGGAGCTCCTCCGTGATCCGACTGACGCGCCTGAACGGCGAGCACTTCGTGCTCAACGCCGACCTCATCCAGCGCGCCGAGGGCCACCCCGACACCGTGGTCACCCTCGCCGACGACACCAAGTACGTCGTCACCGAGAGCGTCGACGAGGTGGTCCGGGAGATCCGCGACTGGCGGGCGAGCATCCAGGCGGTGGCCTTCCGGATGGACCGCGGTGAGCACCGCTTGCCCCACACCGACCACCTGCAGGGCGCCGACGACTCCTCGGTCGTGCCCTTCCCGACCCGAGAAGAGCGCTGACCCGTGGACCCCGCCACCCTGATCGGGTTCGTCATCTCCCTGATCGCCCTGGTCGTCTTCATGATCCTGGAGGGCGCCGACCCGACGTCGCTGATCTTCCTCCCGGCGATCGTCCTGGTCGTCATCGCGACCTTCGGTGCCGCGCTGGCCAGCCAGACGATGGACGACCTGAAGAAGATCCCCACCTGGTTCAAGATGGCCGTGCTGCCGGCCAAGGTGCCGGCGGCCACCGAGCAGATCCAGACCCTGGTCAGCCTGGCCGAGAAGGCCCGCAAGGAGGGCCTGCTCGCCCTGGAGGCGCAGGTCAAGGACATCGAGGACCCGTTCCTCAAGCGTGGCCTGCAGATGAGCATCGACGGCACCGACCCCGAGGACCTGCGCAGCATCCTCGAGGGGGAGATCTCGGCCAAGAAGACCGAGGACAAGGTCGCCGCCAAGTTCATGAACAACATGGGCGGCTACGCGCCGACCATCGGCATCCTCGGCTGCATCGTCGGCCTGATGAACGTCATGGGCAACCTCAGCAACCCCGAGCTGCTGGGCCCGATGGTCTCCGCGGCGTTCATCGCCACCCTGTGGGGCGTCATGGCGGCCAACTTCTGGTTCCTGCCGATGGGCGCCAAGATCCTCCGGGTCAGCGCGCTGCAGGCCGCCCAGATGGAGCTGCTCGTCGAGGGGATCGCCGAGATCCAGGCCGGCACCAGCCCGCGCACCGTGCGCGCCAAGCTGACCTCGCTGGTGCCGCCGGGTGAGCAGCAGCGCGAGGCGGCATGAGCAAGGGCGGCGGGCACGGCGGCCACGGTGGCCGCCGCGCCAAGAAGCACGAGGAGCACGAGGAGCACGAGAACCACGAACGGTGGCTGGTGTCCGGCTTCGACATGATGACGCTGCTGTTCGTGCTCTTCGTGGTGCTCTACGCGATGAGCTCCATCGACCTGGCCAAGTTCACCGCCTTCGCCAACGGCGCCCGCGAGGGGGCCGGCGCCCCGGTCACCATCCTCAACGACGGCGCGGCCATCGACGCGCCGATCGAGAACGACAGCCCGCTGAAGCCCGTCCAGGTCGCCGAGGAGGCCGCCATCGACGGCACCGAGCAGACCGAGGCCGAGAAGGCAGCCGCCGCCGCGGTGGCCGAGCAGCAGGCCCGGCAGACCGCCGCCGAGGCCCAGGCCGCCTACGACCAGCTCGCCGCCGCCCGCGCGGCGCTGCAGCAGGCGCTCGCCGCCGCCGGCATGTCCGGCGCCGCGGAGTTCGTCATCGACGAGCGCGGCCTGGTGGTGCACGTCGTCAGCGACCCGGTGCTGTTCGCCCCGGAGTCCGCCGTGCTCCAGCCACAGGGCGTCGTCGTGCTCGACGCGATGGCCCCGACCCTCGTCTCCCTGCCGAACCAGATCGAGGTCGAGGGCCACGCCAACTCGCTGCCGGTCACCCGGGGCGGCCCCTGGCCGTCGAACTGGGAGCTGTCGGCGATCCGGGCGACGACGGTGCTCCGGCACCTCACCGAGACCGACGGGCTGCCCGAGGAGCGGGTGTCCGCATCGGGCTACAGCAGCACCCGCCCCCTGGTCCCGGACAGCGACCCGAGCTACGTGACCGTCAACCGGCGGGTGGACGTGATCCTGCTGTCCACCGGCTCGGCCAAGGCCAACGCACTGCTGCCCGGGATCGAGGCGGCCGCGCAGGCCGCCGCCCAGGCGCTCGGCAACTGAGCCGCACCACCACCCGCCACACCGACCACAGCACCACCGAGAGGAGTCACCCATGGCCAAGAAGAAGAAGGCCGACGTCGAGGACGAGGAGTCCTCGGGCGGCGGCAAGGGGAAGCTGATGATCATCGCCCTGGTCGCGGTGCTCGCGATCGGGGGTGGCGCGTACTTCTTCCTGTTCAGCGGCTCCGGCGAGGCCGTGGCCGAGCCGGCGCCCGAGGCGGGCAGCGTGGTGCTCGCCATCGACCCGGTGGCGATCAACCTGGCCGGGGGCAGCTACCTCAAGCTGGGCATCGCGCTCCAGTTCACCCTCGCCTACGACGAGAGCGCCGGGGGCGGGCACGGCGCTGCGGCGGCGCCCGACGGGTCCAAGGCCCTCGACATCGCCATCGCCCACTTCTCCGGCGCGGCGCTCAGCGACGTGCAGACCAACCGCGAGGCGATGAAGGCCGCGCTGCAGGAGAAGATCATCGAGGCCTACCACGGTGACGTCTACGAGATCAACTACACGGAGTACGTCACCCAGTAGTAGAAGGACCCCCTTGCCCCCCAGCACTCGCACGCTCGTACCGGGGCCCGGCAAGGGAGCCGTCCCAGCACCTCACGGGGGCGCTCCTCCCCCACGAAGCCCCTGGGGTCACACCCGTGCCAGCCGGTGCCGGAGGTTCCGGCACCGGCTGGTCAGGGTCCGGCGGTCCCCCGCCGATGAGGACATGCGTGAGCCTGTCCGACACCGTGGCCGACGCCCCCAGCGCGGCCCCCCGGAGCCCCGAGGGGCAGGGCCGCACGCGTCGTCGCGAGCCCCGCACCTACGACTTCCGGCGGCCGACGAAGCTCTCGCGCGAGCACGTCCGCATCCTGCAGATCACCCAGGAGTCCTTCGCCCGCCAGGCGACCACCACGCTGACCTCGCTGCTGCGCACCGGCGTCCGGGTGGAGCTGGTCGGCATCGAGCAGTTCTCCTACGACGACTACATCGCCACGCTGCCCACCTCGCACTTCGTGGCGACCTTCACCCTGGAGCCGCTGGCCGGCAAGGGCGTGCTCGCCTGGCCGCTGGACACCGCCATGGCGATGGTCGACCACATGCTCGGTGGGTCCGGCGGGGGCGAGCAGCCCGCCCGGCCCATGACCGGCATGGAGAGCGCGATCACCGGCCACCTGCTGGACCGGCTGCTCGACGAGCTCGGCGAGGCGTTCGCCCCGGTGACGCCGATCACCCCGGCGTTGGACGGCGTCGAGTACAACCCGCAACTGGCCCAGGCCGCCTCCGGTTCGGAGACGGTCATGGTCGCCACCTACAGCATGCGCGTGGGCAGCCGGGAGCCCGACGTCACGCTGGTGCTGCCCTTCTCCTCCTTCGCCGGCCCGCTGAGCAACGCCGCCTCCCCGCAGCTGTCGGAGTCCGCGCGGCACAAGCGGCAGCGGGCGTTCGAGGCGCTGACCGAGCGGCTCTTCGACGTCCCGGTCGACGTGAGCGTCCGGTTCAACCCGATCGAGGTGCCGTCGGGCGACCTGCTGTCCCTGGCGGTGGGCGACGTCCTGCTGCTGCGGCACGCCCAGGACAGCCCGCTGCAGGTCACCACCAACGACGTCACGTTCGCGCACGCCCTGCCCAGCAACCACCGGCGCCGCCTGGCCGCCGAGATCGTCCCCGACACCGCGACCGGCGGAAAGGACCCAGCATGACCACCGCCTTCGGCACCGACCGCTCGTCGGACTCCGAGACCATCGCCGCAGCGGTCGCTGCGGCGGCCCAGGCTGCTGCCGCCGCCCTCCCCGCCGAGCTGGACCTGCGTGCCGGGGACCCGGTCAGCGACCCGGAGTCCGTCCCGCTGCCGACCGAGCCCGGCATCGCGGTCACCGCCGCCCTGGGCGGTGAGGTCAGCGGTGACATCGTCCTGGTGCTCTCCGCCGAGATCGTCGCCGCGCTGACCAACTCCCCCGTCGGGGCGATGGACGTGCCCACGGCGCTGCGCCCGGCCCTGGAGGCCGCCGCGGCCGCGCTCGGCCGGGTGCGGGTCGCCGCCGAACGCACCGAGGACGTCGTCGCGGCGCTGGACGGCCTGCGGGACAAGGGCGTCTTCCTCGCCGTCCCGCTGGCCGCCGGCGGGGAGATCTCGGCCACCCTGGCCCTGCAGGTCACCCTGCCCCAGCCGCGCGAGCGGCGCGGCAGCCTGGACCTGCTGCGCAACGTGGCCATGGAGGTCACCGTCGAGATCGGCCGCACCCGGATGACGGTCTCCGAGCTGCTGTCGCTGCACCCCGGTGAGGTCATCGAACTCGACCGCGCCGCCGGCGCCCCGGCGGACCTGCTGGTCAACGGCACCCTCATCGCCCGCGGCGAGATCGTCGTGGTCGACGAGGACTTCGGCCTGCGGATCAGCGAGATCGTGACCGACGCCGCCGAGTACGGGCGCCCCCAGTGACGCGAGGCGCGACGACCGGGAGCCGGCGATGACGTGGATGGTCATCCGGCTCGTGCTGTCGCTGGCCTTCGTCGCCGGGGTGCTGCTCTTCGCGGCCCGGATCGCCAAGAAGCGCGGTCTGGGTCAGGGCACCGGCGTCATCGAGGTGGTGAGCCGGCAGCGGATGGGCCGGGCCAGCAGCGTCTCGGTGCTGCGCGTCGCCGGCCGGGTGCTGGTCGTCGGGTCGACCGAGGAGCAGGTGACCCTGCTCGCCGAGCTGGAGGACGAGGAGCTGCAGACCGCGCTGGCGGCGCAGGCCCGGCCGCACGCGGCCGCCTCCGACGTCGAGACCGCCGCGCTGCCCGCCACCCGGGTGCCGGCGCTGGCCCGCAGCAGCTCCGGCCCGCTGGCCGGCTCGGTGCTGGACCGCGGCGCGTGGACGACGGTGGTGCAGGAGCTGCGTGACCGAACGGTGCGCCGCTCGTGAGCGCGCTCGCCACGCCGGTCACCCGCACCTGGGGCCGCCGGGCCGGCTGGGTCGCGCTGCTGGCCGTGCTGGCGGTGGTCGGGCTGGTGCTCCTGGCCGGCCCCGCGTCGGCCGCCCCCACCGCACCCACCGAGCCGACCGCCCCGGTCGCCCCGGTGGTCGACAACGGCGGGCTGGACATCAACATCGGGGGCAACAACCCCAGCACCGCGGTCACCCTGCTGCTGGCGATCACCGCGCTGTCGATCGCGCCGTCGGCGCTGCTGCTGGTCACCTCGTTCACCAAGATCCTGGTGGTCCTGGCGCTGACCCGGAACGCGCTGGGGCTGCCCACCTCCCCGCCGAACCAGGTGCTCACCGGGATCGCCCTGTTCCTGACGATCTTCGTCATGGGACCGGTGTTCAGCGACATCAACGACGTCGCGGTGCAGCCCTACCTGGACGGCGCGATCACCGCCTCGGCGGCCTACGACTCCGGCGTCGAGCCGCTCAAGGCGTTCCTGCTGGACAACACCCGCGACGACGAGCTCAAGCTGATGATCGGCCTCTCCGGCGAGGAGCAGCCCGCCGACGCCGCGGCGGTCAGCATGATGACCCTGGTCCCGGCGTTCGTGCTCTCGGAGCTCAAGAGCGCCTTCATCATCGGGCTGGTCGTGTTCATCCCGTTCCTGGTGCTGGACATGCTGGTCAGCGCCTCGCTGATGGCGATGGGCATGATGATGGTGCCGCCGACGGTCGTCTCGCTGCCCTTCAAGCTGCTGCTGTTCGTCATCGTGGACGGCTGGGCGCTGATCACCACCGCGCTGGTCGGGTCGTACGGATGACCGCCCGGATGAGCGCCCGGACGACCGGGGGCCGGCATGTCTGACGCCGACGTCACCGAGATCGCCACCCAGACGATGATCATCGCGGCGAAGGTCGCGGCACCCATCCTGCTGACCGCCCTGCTGGTCGGCTTCATGATCTCGCTGTTCCAGGCGGCGACCCAGATCCAGGAACCGACGCTGTCGTTCGTGCCGAAGATGATCGCGGTGGCCATCGCGCTGCTGGTGACCGGCAACTGGGTGCTCGCGGAGCTGGTCTCCTTCACCGAGCACCTGTTCGAGTCGCTGCCGCGGTTGCTCGGCAGGAGCTGAGGGAAGCGGTGGACCTCCAGGTCCCCTCGGCGACGCTGGCCGCGCTCCTGCTGGCCACCGTGCGCGCCGGCGGGTTCATCGTGCTGGCACCGCCGTTCAACTCGAACGGCATCCCGCTGGCGGTCAAGGGCGCGCTCGCCGTGGCGCTGTCGCTGGTGGTGTTCCCGCAGCTGACGGGCACGATGCCGGAGATCACCGCGGGGTTCCTCGTCGTCTCCACGATCACCGAGGCGGTCATCGGGGCGGCCCTCGGCTTCGTCGTCCAGGTGCTCTTCACCGCCGTGCAGCTGGCCGGTGACCTCATCGACGTCACCGGCGGCTTCTCGCTGCAACCGGCCTACGACCCGCTGTCGCTCACCACCAACGCGGCGATCGGCAAGCTGCACTACCTGCTGGCGGTGACCCTGCTGTTCACCAGCGGCGGGCACCTGCTGCTGGTCCGCGGCTTCGTCACGTCCTACCAGGGGCTCCCGGTGGGCGGCGCGTTGCCCACCGACCAGCTGGGGTCGGCGCTGGTCACCGCCTTCTCCATGATGTTCCTGGCCGCCCTGCAGATCGCCGGACCGATGGTGGCGGTGCTGCTGCTCGCCGACGTCGCCCTGGCGCTGCTGTCCCGCGCCGCCCCGGCGCTGAACATCTTCGCCATCGGCTTCCCGGTGAAGATCATGACCACCCTGGCCCTGCTCGGGCTCACCTTCCCGCTGCTCCCGCCCGCCCTGGACTCGCTGATGGAGACCGCGGTCCGGGCGATGACCTCGTTGCGGAGCGGCTAGTGGACGTCCCGGGAGGTGAGGACTGATGGCCAAGGACGGGCCGGGCGGTGAGAAGACAGAGAAGCCGACACCGCAGAAGCTCAAGCAGGCCCGCAAGGACGGGCAGATCCCGCGGACCCAGGAGCTGGGCACGTGGCTGGGCGCCGCCGCGGCGAGCGTGCTGCTGCCGATGCTGGTGGGCCGTGCGTTCGACTCGGTGCAGGAGCTGTTCGTGCAGGTCGGCGCGGTGGCCAACAAGCCGGAGCAGGCTGCCCTGTCGGAGCTGATGGGGCGTGCGCTCAGCGCGTTCCTCACCACCCTGCTGCCGATGGCGCTGGCCATGATGCTGATCGGCGCACTGGCCTCCGCGGCCCAGGGCGGGGTCACCATCGCCACCAAGGGGATGAAGCCGACGCTGAAGAAGTTCAACCCGCTGCCCGGCTTCAAGCGGATGTTCGGCACGCACGGCCTCTGGGAGGCGACCAAGGCCATCATCAAGACGATCGCGCTCGCCACGGTCATCGCGCTGACCTCCGACGACGCCCAGCACCTGGTCTCCGCCTCCGGGGCCCTGCCGCTGTCGGAGATCACCCGGGTGTTCACCGACGCGGCGGTGCTGATGTTCCGCGTGGTCGGGTTCACCGGCCTGGGGATCGCGCTGGCGGACTACCTCGTCGTCCGCAAGCAGACGATGACCAAGCTGAAGATGAGCACCTACGAGATCAAGCAGGAGCACAAGCAGTCCGAGGGCGACCCGTACATGAAGGCCCAGCGCCGGGCCACCCAGCTGTCGATGTCCCGCAACCGGATGATGTCGGAGATGGCCGACGCCGACGTGCTGCTGGTCAACCCCACCCACGTGGCCGTCGCGCTGAAGTACGACCCGATGAAGGGCGCACCCCGGGTGGTCGCCAAGGGCGCCGGCGAGGTCGCCGCACGGCTGCGCGCCCGGGCCGAGGAGTGCCGGGTGCCGATGGTCCAGGACGTACCGCTGGCCCGCGCCCTGCACGGGTCGTGCGAGCTCGGGCAGGAGGTGCCGCCCCAGCTGTTCACCGCGGTCGCCCGGGTGCTGGCGTTCGTCATGCACCTGTCCGCCCGCGGCGTGCGCGGCGGGATGCACCGGCCGGGCTTCGAGGCACCCGAGGTGGAAGGCCTGCCCAAGGCCGGACGGCGCCGCTGAGGAAGGGCCCTCCTGCCCCCCACCACTCGCACGCTCACGGCGGGCCCCTGCAGGAGGGCCACGCCTGAGGCGCGCGGCGCGGCTGTGACGCACGGTGTGGCACTCCGCCGTGCGGTACCGGCCGTTCCGGGGACTGCCGAGAACGGCGGTGGAGGGGCGCTGCGGCGCCCCGGTCACCGCCGGCACTGCAGCACAGGAACGAGGTCTCGTGGGCAAGCTGACGAAGGCAGCCGTCCCCATCGGGGTCGTCTCCATCGTCCTGATGCTCGTCGTCCCGCTGCCGGCCGCCGTGCTGGACCTGCTGCTGGGCCTCAACATCACGGCGTCGCTGCTGATCCTGCTGGTCGCGATGAACATCAAGCGGCCGCTGGAGTTCGCGATCTTCCCGTCGCTGGTGCTGATCGCGACGCTGATGCGCCTGGCGCTGAACGTCTCCTCCACCCGGCTGGTGCTCAGCGACGGCTACGCCGGCAAGGTCATCGAGGCCTTCGGCCACTTCGTCATCGGCGGCTCGCTGATCGTCGGCCTGGTCATCTTCGTGATCCTCACGATCATCCAGTTCGTCGTGATCACCAACGGCGCCGGCCGCGTGGCCGAGGTGGGCGCCCGCTTCACCCTCGACGCCATGCCCGGCAAGCAGATGGCGATCGACGCCGACCTGAACGCCGGCCTGATCAACGAGGCGCAAGCGCGCAAGCGCCGGCGCGAGGTCACCGCCGAGGCCGACTTCTACGGCTCGATGGACGGTGCCAGCAAGTTCGTCAAGGGCGACGCCATCGCGGCCATCATCGTCACGCTGATCAACCTGATCGGCGGCTTCGCGATCGGGATCATGCAGCGGGGTCTCGCCCCCGCCGAGGCGGTCTCGACCTACTCGCTGCTGTCGGTCGGCGACGGCCTCGTCTCGCAGATCCCGGCGCTGCTGATCTCCACCGCGACCGGTCTGATCGTCACGCGCTCGGCCTCCGAGGGCAACATGGGTCACGACCTGATGACCCAGCTGGGCCGCAACAAGCAGCCGGTTCGCATCGCCGGCATCGCCGCGCTGGCGCTGTGCCTGATCCCCGGCCTGCCCAAGCTGCCGTTCTTCCTCATCGGTGCGCTGTTCCTCTTCGCCGCCAGCCGGATGACCGACGCCCCGGACGAGGACGACGACGAGACCCCCGCCACCGACGTCGCGGCCGCCGAGCCGCAGCCGGACTCCCCGGAGGCGATCGCCGACCGGATGCGGGTCGACCCGCTGGAGCTGGAGGTCGCCTTCGACCTGGTCGAGCTGGTCGACACCGCCCGCGGCGGCGACCTGCTGGACCGGGTGAAGGCCCTGCGGCGCAAGGTCGCGATGGAGACCGGGCTGGTCATCCCGCTGGTCCGCACCCGGGACAACCTGGACCTGCCGGCCTCGCAGTACGTCATCTGGCTCAACGGCGTCCCCGCGGCCAAGGGCACCTCCCCCGCCGGCACGGTGCTCGCGATCGGCGACCACCTCGACGGGCTGCCCGGCAAGGCCACCCGCGAGCCGGTGTTCGGGCTGGCCGCCAAGTGGGTGCCCGCCGAGCTGCAGCGGCAGGCCGAGATGGCCGGGGCCACCGTCGTCGACCGCTCCTCGGTGATCACCACGCACCTGGCCGAGGTCGTCCGGCAGAACGCCTCGTCGCTGCTGGGCCGGGAGGACGTCAAGGTGCTGGTGGAGATGATCCGGCGCACCCACCCCGCGGTCGTCGAGGAGCTCACCCCGACGCTGCTCAGCCTGGGCGAGGTGCAGCGCGTGCTCCAGGCGCTGCTGGACGAGGGCGTCTCGATCCGCGACCTGGTCCGCATCTTCGAGGCCCTGTCGCTGCGCGCCAAGATCTCCACCGACCTGGACGGGCTGGTCGAGGCGGTGCGTGCCGCGCTCGGCGCTGCGATCAGCCACCCCTACGTCACCCCGGACGAGCGGCTGCACGTGATCACCCTGGACCCGACGTTCGAGCAGCGACTGCTGGAGGCGGTCCGGCCGACCGAGGGCGGCCAGGTGCTCGCCCTGGACGGCAACACCGTCGACGCGCTGGTCCGCGGCTGCTCCGACCTCCTCGAGGAGGCCGACCGGATGAACCTCTCCCCTGTCCTCGTGTGCTCGCCGCAGGTGCGCGCCGCGCTGTCCCGCCTGGTCCGCCAGGTCCTGCCCCGGCTGTCGGTCATCTCGTACAACGAGGTGTCCCGTACGGCCCAGATCGAGTCACTGGGAGTGGTGAGCGGTGCCGTCGCGATCCGTTGAGGCCGCCACGCGGGACGAGGCGATCGCCGCGGCACGCGAGGAGTTCGGGCCGGCCGCGCGCATCGTGGGCGTGCGCCGGATCAGGACCGGTGGGATGTTCGGCTTCTTCGCCTCCGAGCGCTACGTCGCCGAGGTGGAGCTGCCGCGCACGCCCGATCCCGCCCCGGCGACCCCGGAGGCCACCCGCCGGGTCACCGCCGCGGCCGCCGCCAAGGCCGCCCAGCCCTCGCTGGCCGACCGGATGGAGGAGCTCTCCGACCTGCTCGGCGTGGACTCCGCTGCCGAGCCGGCCGTGGGGCTGTACTCGCGCCCCGGTGCGCCCCGGGCCGAGGCCGCCGCTCCCGCCTCCCGGTCCGCCGCGTCGTCCTCCCGCACCGCGACGTCCTCCCGCACCGCGACGTCCTCCCGCGACGCGGCGCCCTCCCGCACCGCGACGTCCTCCCGCGACGCGGCGTCCTCCCGCGACGCGGCGCCCTCCCGCACCGCGACGTCCTCCCGCACCGCGGCGGCGTCCCGCACCTCCGCGACGAGCCGCGTGTCGTCGGCGAAGGGCACGGGCCCCGCACGGTCGGCGGCACCGGCCGCCACGCCGTTCACCCCGGCCCGGCACACCCTCATGCTGTCGCCCGACGAGCTCGCCGAGGCCCCGCTGCCCGGCGAGGAACCGATGAGCGGGGACACCGGCGCCGCCCCGTCCCCGTTCGCCGCTCCGTCCCCGTTCGCCGCCGCGCTCACCCGGATGGTGTCCAGCGACGCGCAGGTGCAGTCGGCGGTGGCCGACGTCGCGGTGGCCGAGGCCGCCGCCGCCGAGGCCGCGCGGCTGGAGTCCGAGGCGGCCGACGCCGCACGTCGTGAGGCCGCCGCCGCCGAGGCCACCCGCATCGAGGCAGCCGCCGCCCAGGCCGTCGCCGCCGAGGCCGCCCGCCTGCAGGCCGCCCGGCTGGAGGCCGCCGCTGCCGAGGCCGCCCGCCTGGAAGCCGCCCGGATCACCGCCGAGGCGGAGGCCACCGCCGCGGCCGAGGCCGCCCGGATCAAGGCCGAGGCGGAGGCGGAGGCCGCCGCAGAGGCCGCCCGGATCAAGGCCGAGGCGGAGGCGGAGGCCGCCGCAGAGGCCGCCCGCATCCGCGCCGAGGCCGAGGCAGCGGCTGCCGAGGCCGCCGCAGAGGCCGCCCGCATCCGCGCCGAGACGGAGGCTGCTGCCGCCGCAGAGGCCGCCCGCCTGGAGGCCGCGCGGGTCGAGGCCGCCCAGCTGGAGGCGGCTCGCCTGGAGGCCGCGCGTGCTCAGGCCGAGGCCGAGGCCGCCGAGGCGTCCGCCCGGGCCGCGGCCGAGGCCGCCCGCGCGGCGGCGGAGGCCGAGGCAGCCGCCGAGGCCGGGCGCCGGGCAGCTCCCCTCTCCATGGTCGACTCCGTACGCAGCGCCGACGACGAGCTGGCCGAGCTGCTCGAGCAGGTCCTGGCGGCCAACGGCTCCGGCCGCGGCCGGCACCGCGTCCCCGAGCAGGTCGCCGACGCAGCCGAGTGGCCCCAGGCAGCCGAGTGGACCGAGGAACCGGCCACGACCGAGTTCGCCCTGCCCGGGGTGGCCGGCGCCCGGCCCGCGGTGCCCCCGGTCCGCGACGTCCCGCAGCCGTGGGCCTACGCCCCCGCCGACGTCGACACGGCCGACGCGATCGGCGCCTACGACACCGGCGCCTACCGGGCCGACGGCCACGGCGACCGGACTCCGGCCGCCACCGGCCCGCAGCGGGTGGTCGACGCCGTCCTGGTCGAGGAGGCGCCGCGGCGCGACGACGCCCGGCGGCCCGAGCCCGTCGAGGAGTTCCACCTGGCTGCACCGGTGGTCTCCTCGGCCCTGGCCCGCACCGCGAGCGACCCGGCTCCGCTGCCGCTGGACGCCACCACCGTGCTCCCGCCGCTGTCCCTGCTGCCCCCGCAGCGGTCCGGTGGTCTCGACGGCGCGCCACCGCTGTTGCGGTCCCGGCCGGCCGTGCCACCGGTGCGCGGTGGCCGTCCGCCGGTGCCCCCGGCCCGCCGCGCCGGCAGCCGGCTCCCGCTGGTCACCCGGCCGGTGCGCATCGAGCTGCCTGCCGCACCCACCCCGCCGGCCGCACCCGCGCCCGAGGCGGAGCCCGAGGGCCGGCTGGCCACGGTGACCCGCCTGGTGCCGGCCCGGTCGGCCGAGCTCGAGCCCTACGCGGCCAGCCGCGCCGAGGAGTTCGTCATCCGGCTGCTCACCCTCGGGGTGCCGCACACGCTGCTGGGCCCGGACTTCCTCGCCGACGTCGCCGCCCGCGGGGTGTACGCGGCGCTCACCCGGACCTTCACCGACCACCTGCCGCAGGCCCCGCGGTTCCCCGTCGAGCCGGGCGAGGTGCTGCTGGTCGTCGGGCCCGGGGCGGAGACCTTCGCGACGGCGCGCGCCCTGGCGCTCACGCTGCGGCTGGACCCCGAGACCGTGCAGTGGGCCAGCTCCGGTGCGCTCGCGCACCTCGCCCCCCACCACAGCCGGATCAGCTCCCTGGAGACCGCCCTCGAGCGTCGCCGGACCAGCGCGTCGGCCGGCACGGTCACGATCGTCGCCGTCGACGCGCCGCTGCGCACCGCCGGCGGACCGTGGCTGGAGCACATGCTGGCCGTCTGGTCGCCGACCTCGGTGTGGGCCGTGCTCGACTCGACCCGCAAGCCCGAGGACCTGGTGCCGTGGCTGGGCGGGCTGCCCCGGGTCGACGCAGTGGTCGTGCAGGACACCGACTCGACCGCTGACCCGGCCGCCGTGCTCGGTCACCTCCAGGTGCCGGTGGCGCTGATCGACGGCGCCCGGGCGACCGCCCACCGCTGGGCCTCGCTGCTGTGCGAGCGGCTGGAGGAGCTGGAGGCGTGATCGGCCCGTTCCGCAAGGACGTGCTGGTGACCGGCTTCGTGCTGGCCATCCCCGTCCTCGCGCTCGGTCTCCGGGGCGACCTGAGCACCGACGAGGTGCTCATCCGCGTGCTGTGGTGCCTGGGCGCGGGGTGGGTGGCCGTCGGACTGGTGCTCTGGGCCACCACCCCAGCTCGCCGGCCGCAGCCCAAGCCGGCCACCGCACCGGTCGCCGAGCCCACGTCGGATCAGCCCACCACCCCCTGACCGGTCCGCCCGCACACGTTCCACGCTCTTCACCCGCGTTCCACGCGCCGCAGCACGGGGGTCGCGACCGAAGAGCGTGGAACCCGGCGCCGAGGGGTCCCGCCGTCCACCCCTCACGGCGTTGTCCACAGATGTCCCGGGGCCGTCGGCCGACGCCCCGGACGGCGGCACCGTGGCCGCATGGAACCCATGACCGGCCCACCGGCCCTGGTGCTGCGGCGCCGGGCTCTCGCCTCCGGCCTGGTCGACGACGAGATCCGCCGGCTCCGCCGGCGCGGCGAGTGGACGACGCTGCAGCGGGGCGCCTACCTGCCGGAACCGGGAGACCTGGACCGCCGGCAGCGGCATCTCCTCCGGGTGCGAGCCACCGTGGCCGGCCTGCGCACCCCAGCGGTGGTGAGTCACGCCTCGGCCGCGGTCGTACACGGCCTCCCGCTGTGGGCCGTCCCGCTCGGTCACGTGCACGTCACCCGGCAGCCGCCCGCACGCGCCGTCCGGGAGAGCCGCCTGCACTCCCACGCCGCGCGTCTCGCGGTGGACGACGCAGTGGTGGTGGACGGACTGGCGGTCACCAGCGTTCCCCGCACGGTGGTCGACCTCGCGCGCTCCCTGCCCTTCGGGCCGGCGCTCGCCGTGGCCGACGCCGCACTGCACCGCGGCCTGACGACGCCCGCCGAGCTCGCCGACGTCGTCACGGCGGCGAGCGGCAACCGGGGCAGCCGAGGGGCCCGGCGGGTGGTGGCCGCCGCGGATCGGCGCAGCGAGAGCATCGGGGAGAGCCGCAGCCGGGCGGTGATGATCGAGGCCGGGCTGCCGGTGCCCGACCTCCAGGTGGAGGTTCGCCGTTCGGACGGCGGGTTCGTCGGCCGCAGCGACTTCGGCTGGCGGCAGCAGCGGCTGCTCGGGGAGTTCGACGGCCGCGTCAAATACGGCCGGCTGCTCCGTCCCGGGCAGTCACCCGGGGATGCCGTGTTCGAGGAGAAGCGGCGGGAGGACGCCCTCCGGGACGAGCGGTGGGGCGTCGTCCGCTGGGTGTGGGCCGAGCTGGACGCCCGGCAGGTCGTCGTCGACCGGATCGACCGGGCCCTCACCCGCCAGCTCCGATGACCTGCTTCCCACGCTCTCCGGTCGCGTCCCACGGACTGGAGCACGTGGGAAGCGACCGAAGAGCGTGGGAAGCGCGGCCGGACGACCGCGGAGCGGGTCAGAGCGGGAGGTCCTCCAGCATCTCGGTGACCAGCGCCGCGATCGGCGAGCGCTCCGAGCGGGTCAGGGTCATGTGCGCGAACAGCGGGTGCCCCTTCAGCGCCTCGATCACCGCGGTCACGCCGTCGTGCCGGCCGACCCGCAGGTTGTCCCGCTGCGCCACGTCGTGGGTGAGCACCACGCGGGAGTTGGTGCCCAGTCGGGACAGCACGGTCAGCAGCACCCCGCGCTCCAGCGACTGCGCCTCGTCGACGATCACGAACGAGTCGTGCAGCGAGCGGCCGCGGATGTGCGTCAGCGGCAGCACCTCGATCAGCCCGCGGGCCAGGATCTCCTCGACGACGTCACCGGAGACCAGGGCACCCAGGGTGTCGAAGACCGCCTGCGCCCAGGGGGCCATCTTCTCGCCCTCGCTGCCGGGCAGGTAGCCCAGCTCCTGCCCGCCGACGGCGTACAGCGGCCGGAAGATGACCACCTTTCTGTGCGCCCGCCGCTCCATCACCGACTCCAGGCCCGCGCACAGCGCCAGCGCCGACTTGCCGGTGCCGGCGCGCCCGCCCATGGACACGATCCCGACCTCGGGGTCCATCAGCAGGTCCAGCGCGATCCGCTGCTCCGCCGAACGCCCGTGCAGGCCGAACGCCTCCCGGTCACCCCGCACCAGGCGCACGTGCTTGTCCGGGGTGACCCGGCCCAGCGCGGACCCGCGCGAGGAGAGCAGCACCAGGCCGGTGTGGGTCGGCAGCTCGGCGGCGGCCGGCGCGAACAGCGACCCGGTGTCGTACAGCTCGCCGATCTCCTCGTCGTCCAGGGACAGCTCGGCCATGCCCGTCCAGCCGGCGTCCACGACGCCCAGGCCGCGGTACTCCTCGGTGGCCAGGCCCACGGCGGCCGCCTTCACCCGCAGCGGCACGTCCTTGGTCACCAGGCACACGTCCCGGCCCTCGGCCCGCAGGTTGAGCGCGACGGTCATGATCCGGCTGTCGTTCGAGTCGTTGCGGAACCCGGCCGGCAGCGCCGAGGGGTCGCTGTGGTTGAGCTCGACGTGCAGCGTGCCGCCGTCCTCCCCCACCGGGACCGGGGCGTCGAGCCGGCCGTGCCGGACGCGCAGGTCGTCCAGCCGGCGCAGCGTCTGCCGGGCGAACCAGCCCAGCTCCGGGTGGTCCCGCTTGTCCTCCAGCTCCCCGATGACCACCAGCGGGAGCACCACCTCGTGCTCCTCGAAGCGCAGCAGCGCTCCGGGATCGGAGAGCAGGACGGAGGTGTCGAGGACGTACGTGCGACGGCGAGTGCTCACGAATCGACTCCCGTGGGGCGCCACCCTGCGGACAGAGCGCGCCCCGGCTCGAAGGTGACCGGGTCCCGGCGCAGGGGCCGGGACTCGGCCCCTCTGGTCGACGATCGCTGTCGCACCAACCGGGCCTCCCGTGGACGGCGAGGCGGGCTCCCCGTCCACTTCGGACGTTAGGCCCTCCTCCCGACGGAAGCGCCGCCGTGACACGCCATGGGGTGAGTCGTGCGGCGTTCGCCATCGGCTGTTCGCCTGCCCGAAACACCGCGCCCGGTCAGCCCTCGCGGCGCGGCCGGACGGCGACCGCGGCCCAGAGCACCGGCACCAGCAGCACCGGCCACTGCAGCGACAGGTCACCCAGCCACAGCAGCCCGGCCACCAGCAGCACGAACAGCCAGCCCGCCGTCCACAGCCCCAGCGTCCGCCGCTCCCCCGCGGTCGACTCCGCCGGCACGGTCAGGCGGCCGCGAGCTCGGCGGTGACCACCGCCGGCGTCAGGGGCTCGTCCAGCAGCCGGACGAAGCGGTCGGCCACGGGCTGCGCCGCCGGCCGCGCCGCCAGCCACCGCGCCAGCAGGTCGTAGCCCTCGACGTAGGTGGTGATGTAGGCCCGCCACAGCGGATCGGTGAGGAAGCGCAGCTGCTGGACCGCCCGGTCGGAGCTGACCAGCGCCCACCGCTGCAGGTGGTCGATCACCTCGCCGGCGTCCGCGCCCCGGTCGTGCAGCAGGATCGCGGCGTCCTGCCGCACCCGGTTCAGCGGTGCCGCGGCGGCCGCGACCCGCTCGGCCAGCTCACCGTCGAACCGCAGTCCCAGGTCGCCGAGCACCTCCGCAGACCAGGCCCCCCACCCCGGGCCGACCGCGGCCTCCAGACCCAGGTCGGCGAGGCCCTCGGCCATCAGGCACTCCGGGGTGTTGACCAGGAACACCGTGTGCTCCAGGTGCGCGTCGCGCTCGACCAGGCCGCGCTCCTTGCGGCAGTGCTCGGTGTGGTGCCCGGGGTAGGACTCGTGGGCGACCAGGTGCGGCAGCTGGGCCATCCGGTGGGGCAGGTCGGCGTTGATCGCCACCCGCGACCGGTAGCCGCCCTCGTAGTAGTTGAACCCCGACCAGGGCTTGTCGGTGACCACCTCGTACCGGACCGTCTCGGCCTCGGGCAGGCCGTACCGGCCGCGCACCCGGTCGCGCAGCGCGGAGGAGAGCGCGTGGACGGCGGCCTCCAGCCGCTGCGGCGGGCACTCCTCCCGCCGCCGGTGCGCCGCGTACCGCTCGGCGAGCGTGCCGCTGCCGGGCAGCAGCTCGCTGAGCGCCTCGTGCGCGGCGGCGTACTCGGCCGGGTCACCGAGGGCGACGTCGACCTGGAAGTAGGCGCGCACCTCGGCCAGGTAGCCGACCGGCTCACCGCCCATCTTCCGGGCCGAGCACTCCAGCCCGGTGAGCTGCCCGCGGAGGAACTCGGCGCGGGCGGCGGGCAGCGCCGCGGAGTCCAGCTCGGCCAGCAGGGCACGGGCCTGGTCGCGCAGGACGGCCGGGGTGGGCGCCGGCTCGTCGGCGACCTGGGCGCGCAGCCGGGGGTCGCCGGTGTGGGCGTCGACGAAGCCGGGCTCCAGCCGGTCGAAGCGCAACCCCAGTCGGACGTACTCGAGGGGGAGGTCGAGGGCGCCGGCGGTCATGCCCGGCAGTCTCTCAGCCGCTCCGGTCAGCTCCCGAAGCGGCGGTGCCGGGCGGCGTAGGCGCGCAGCGCCCGGAGCAGGTCCACGCGGCGGAACTCCGGCCAGTAGACGTCGGTGAAGTAGAACTCCGAGTGGGCCGTCTGCCACAGCAGGAAGCCCGACATCCGCTGCTCCCCGCTGGTGCGGATCACCAGGTCCGGGTCGGGCTGGCCGCGGGTGTAGAGGTGCTCGGCGATGTGCTCCACGTCCAGCACCTCGACCAGCTCGTCCAGCGTCGTCCCGCGCGCGGCGTGCTCGGCCAGCAGCGACCGGACGGCGTCGGCGATCTCCCGCCGCCCGCCGTAGCCGACCGCCAGGTTGACCGAGGCCCCCGGCCGGTCGCGGGTGTCCTCCTCGGCCTGCTTCAGCACCGCGACGGTCTCCGCCGGCAGGAGCTCCAGCGCGCCGACCGCCCGCAGGTGCCAGCGGCGGTCCGGGCCCGCCAGGTCGCAGGCGACCCCCTCGATGATCCGCAGCAGCGGGGTCAGCTCCGGCTCGGGCCGCTGCAGGTTGTCGGTCGAGAGCAGGAAGAGGGTGACCACCTCGACGCCGGCCTCGTCGCACCAGCGCAGCAGGTCGGCGATCTTGTCCGCGCCGCGCCGGTGCCCCTCGCTGACGTCCTCCAGCCCGATGGCCCTGGCCCACCGGCGGTTGCCGTCGATGATCACCCCGACGTGGCGGGGGGTGTCCGCACCGACCAGCCCGCGGGCCAGCCGGCGCTCGTACAGGGCGGTGAGCACGTTCCGGACCTTCGCTCGCACCCCCACGGGGCTCACCCTAGGACCCGTCGGCCCCGACGGCGGGACGCGCGCCCGGGCACCGGCAGCGAGGTTCCAGCGGCCCGGAGATGCCGACGGACCTACGGCTTCGTAACCTCGGCCCATGAACGCACCGCTGGACCGTCGCGAACCCGCCCGGGTGCAGACCGACGGCGCCCAGGTGGAGGGCCCGCTCGACGAGGCGCTGGACACCGTCGAACGCGAGGGCCAGGACGTCCAGGCGGTCGAGCAGGACGGCCGCTGGAGCGTCGCCGACTACGGCGACAAGGACTTCGACCACCCCGACACCCGCCCCCGGATGCGCGGCTGGCTGCACCTGTTCGCCTTCTTCGGGTCCATCGTCGCCGGCGCCGTGCTCATCCCGCTGGCGGCCGCCCAGGGCGCTCGCGCCGGCTGGCCGGTCGCGCTGTACTGCGTCACCATCCTCGGGCTGTTCGGGGTGAGCGCGCTCTACCACCGCCGCCGGTGGTCACCGCGCGGCTGGAAGCTGATGAAGCGCGCCGACCACTCGATGATCTTCGTGTTCATCGCCGGCACCTACACGCCCTTCGCGCTGCTCGCCGTCCCCGAGCCCACCGGCTGGTGGCTGCTGGGCACCGTGTGGTCCGGGGCCGCGCTCGGGGTGGCGCTGAAGGTGATCTGGCCGACCGCCCCCCGCTGGCTGGGCGTGCCGATCTACCTCGCGCTGGGCTGGGCGGCGGTGTTCGTGCTGGTCGACATCCTGCGGCTGGCCGGCGTCGCCGCGCTGGTGCTGCTGATCGCCGGGGGCCTGCTCTACAGCGCCGGCGCGATCGCCTACGCGAGCAAGCGGCCCAACCCCTGGCCGGGCACCTTCGGCTACCACGAGGTCTTCCACGCGATGACGATCGTGGCCGCCCTCTGCCACTACATCGCCATGTACTTCGTGATCTACAACAGCCCGTACACCTGAGCCGCTCAGGAGAACGGCGGGCGGGAGTCCAGTCCCAGGGAGAGCTTCCCGGCGGCGCGCCAGGCCCGGGCGACGACGTCGCGGTCGGCCTCGGTGACCAGGTTGCCCATCACCCGCAGCGCCACGGTCATCAGCACCCGTGAGCGCATCCCCACCGGTCCGGCCGCCGGGAGCAGCCGGGGCACGGTGAGCAGCCCGGCCAGCCGCCGGGCGACGGAGAACGCCTCCCCGTAGTGCCGCCGCAGCGTCGCCGGCCAGGCCTGCGACCAGTCGGCCTCGTCGAACAGCTCGACCACGCTGCGCCCGGTCTCCAGGCCGTAGTCGATGCCCTCGCCGTTGAGTGGGTTGACGCAGCCGGCGGCGTCCCCGACCAGCGCCCAGTTGCGCCCGGCCACCCCGGAGACGGCACCGCCCATCGGCAGCAGCGCGCTCGCCGGCGCCCGGACGGCGCCCTCGATCTGCCACTCCTCGCGCCGCTGGTCGGTGTAGAGCTCCAGCAGGCTGCGCAGCCGGACGTCGGCCGGGCGCTTCCCGGTGGCCAGCGTGCCGACGCCGACGTTGACCTCACCGGCCTGCGCACCCAGCGGGAACACCCAGCCGTAGCCGGACAGCAGCTCCCCCTCGGTACCGCGCAGCTCCAGGTGGGAGGAGATCCACTCGTCGTCGCTGCGGCCCGAGCGCACGTACCCCCGGGCGGCCACGCCGTAGGCGGTCTCCCGGTGCCACTCCCGGCCCAGCACCTTGCCCAGCGGCGAGCGCACCCCGTCGGCGACCACCAGCCGTCGGCAGGCGACCGTCGTCGTCGAGTCGTCGGTCCGGCGGAACACCACCGCGGCCACCCGGTCGCCGTCCCGTTCGACGCCCACCGCCCGGGCGCCGTCCACCGGGACCGCGCCGGCCTCCACGGCGACATCGCGGATCCGGGCGTCCAGCTCGGTGCGGGGCACCGCTCCGCCGTGGTCCGGCAGCGCCCCGCCGGGCCAGGGCAGCAGCAGCTCCTGGCCGAACCCGGCGGCGCGCAGGCCGCGGTTGCGGCCGCGGGCCCGCACCCAGTCGCCGAGTCCGAGGGAGTCCAGCTCGGCCATCGCGCGGGGCGTCAGCCCGTCGCCGCAGGTCTTGTCGCGCGGGAAGACGGCGGCGTCGGCGAGGACGACCTCGGCACCGGACCGCGCGGCCCAGGCGGCGGCCGCCGAGCCCGCCGGCCCGGCTCCCACCACGAGGACGTCGGTCTCGGCGGGCTCCGCGGTGGTCGGCACGCCGTTCAGTGTCCCTGGTGGCGGCGGGGACCCGGGACGAGCCCGGAATCAGGTGACCTGATCGTGCCTGCTCCTGGCTCAGCGCAGGACGTGAGCCAGGAGCACGCACGGAGAGCCAGGACGCCGGCGACTGGGCTCAGTCCACCCGCGGGCCGCGCGCGCGAACCTCCTCCACCGACGCCATCGCCGCCCGCAGCTCCGCCAGCCACTCGTCGGCGTGCTCGCCGACCAGCCGCACGGCCCACACCAGGGCCTCCGAGCGGGAGCGGGCCACGCCGGCGTCGACCAGCGTGTCCAACACCAGCCGCTCGGGCTGGCGCAGCCGGGTCATCACCGGCACGGAGACGGTGGTGAAGACCTCGCGGACGTCGCCGCAGGTGGCGCCCCAGGCCACCGAGCGGCCGTAGCGGGCCTGGGCGGAGCCGGCGATCGCCATCCGCTGCTGGCGGGTCTGCTCGCGGAAGCGGGCGATCCGCCCGGCGCGGGCCGCCGTCGGGTCGCCGTCACCGGCGTCGGGTTCGGGGACGGCGCCGACGACGGTGATCTCGTCGCGGTCGATGGTCAGCTCCACGGGCCCGGTGAACCAGTCGTCGGGGAGTCGGCCGGCGAACCAGCCGGCCACCTCGGCGCGCTCCACCGGCGGCGGGGCGTCGGCGCCGCGGCCACGGGCCCGGCCGCGTCCGGGGAAGCCCTCGGGTGGGAGACGGTGGTGGGGTGCGCGCACGGTGCCCTCCTCGAGAACGATGACGCGCATCACTGTAATCGTGTAATCAGCCCACCAGCGGGTTCATCGCTGCGCTGAGAGCAGACACCTCGACCACCGGCGCGGAGCAGACGAACCCACGGCAGACGTAGGCCGCCGGCCGACCGCCCACCACGGGCCGGCCGGACAGCAGCGGCACCCCCGGCGCGTCCTGCTCACCGGCCACCACCACGGCGCCCGGGCTGGTGGCGGCCCGCGCCGCGGCGGCCAGCGCGTCCCGCTCCGGGCCGGCCGGTCCGCTCACCGCCACCTCCAGCGGCCCGGCGAGGAGCGCCTCCCCCACCGCGGCCGCCCAGCCGGCCGCCTGCGGGGCGTGCTCCACCAGCCGGGCGAGCGTCGCCACGGCCTCCTCACCGCGGGCCCGGTGCTCGGGCGAGCCGGCCAGCGCGGCGTAGGAGACCAGCGCGCCGGCGGCCGCGGCGATGCCGGCCGGGGTGGGCCCGTCAGCGGGGTCGAACGGACGGTGCACCAGCGCCTCGGCGTCGGCCGCGGTGTCGTGCCACGCACCGTCGTCGTCGACGAACTGGTCGGCGACGACGGCGAGCAGCTCCCCCGCCCAGTCCAGCCACCGCCCCTCCGCGGTGGCCGCGTGCAACGCCAGCAGCCCCTCGGCGAGGTCGCCGTAGTCCTCCAGCACCCCGGCGTGCGCGCCGGCCACGCCGTCCCGGGAGGCGCGCCGCAGCCGCCCGTCCACCCAATGGGTGCGGTGCAGCAGCTCGGCGGCGCGGCGGGCGGCGGCCACCAGCCGGTCGTCACCGGTGAGCGCGCCGTGGTCGGCCAGCGCCGCGATCGCCAGGCCGTTCCAGGCGGTGACCACCTTGTCGTCGCGCGCCGGCTGCGGGCGGGCGGCCCGGGCCGCGGTCAGCGCGGCCCGCACCCGCGTGTACCGGGCCGGGTCGTCGGGGTCGTGCCGCAGCTGCAGCGTGGAGCTGCCGTGCTCGAAGGTGCCCCCCGGGGTCACCGAGAACAGCGCGGCGGCCCACGCGCCGTCCTCCTCGCCGAGCACCTCGGTCAGCTGGGCCGGCGTCCAGACGTAGGTCAGCCCCTCGACGCCATCGGTGTCGGCGTCCAGCGCCGAGGCGAAGCCCCCCTCTGCGGTGCCCAGGTCGCGCAGCAGGAAGGCCGCGGCCTCGTCGGCGACCCGGCGCGCCCAGTCCAGGCCGGTGGCCCGCCAGAGGTGCGAGTACACCCGCAGCAGCAGCGCGTTGTCGTAGAGCATCTTCTCGAAGTGCGGCACCACCCAGCGGTCGTCGACCGAGTAGCGGGCGAACCCGCCGGCCAGCTGGTCGTGGACGCCACCGCGGGCCATCGCCTCCGCCGTCCCGACGGCCATCCGCAGGGTCTGCTCGTCACCCCGCCGGGCGTGCGCCCGCAGCAGGAACTCCAGCAGCATCGACGGCGGGAACTTCGGCGCGCCACCAAAGCCCCCGGAGGCAGGGTCGTGCGCGTCGGCGAGGGTGGCGACGGCGTCGTCGAGGAGGTCGACCGACAGCGGGCTCGGGTCGCCGAGGTCCAGCCGCCCGGAGATGCCGGCGACGATCTCCCCGCCCGCCTGCTCGAGCTGGTCGCGCCGCGTGGCCCACGCCTCGCTGACCGCCGAGAGCACCTGCCGGAAGGCCGGCAGCTGCGGGTGCGGCCGGGGCGGGAAGTAGGTGCCGCAGTGGAACGGGGCGCCGTCCGGGGTGGTGAAGACGGTCATCGGCCACCCGCCGGACCCGGTGAGCGCCTGCGTGGCGGCCATGTAGACGCTGTCGACGTCCGGCCGCTCCTCCCGGTCGACCTTCACGCAGACGAAACCGGCGTTCATCTGCGCCGCGGTCGCCGGGTCCTCGAACGACTCGTGGGCCATGACGTGGCACCAGTGGCAGGCCGCATAGCCGACCGAGACGAGCACCGGGACGCCGCGTTCGCGCGCCTCGGCGAACGCCTCGGGCCCCCACTCGCGCCAGTCGACGGGGTTCTCGGCGTGCTGGAGCAGGTACGGCGAGGTGGCGGAGGCCAGTCGGTTCGGCACCCCGTCGTCCTACCCGCTCCGCTCCCGCCACGCGCACGTGCCCGGACATGACGATCCGGTGTCGCGCGGTTGGTGCGCCGCCGTACGGCGCACCCCACAGGGACCGACGGAGGAGGTCGACGATGACACGCACCCGGGTCCGCGGCGCACTGGTGGCGGCCGCGACGACGCTGGCCGTGCTGGGCGCCCCGCTGTCCGCATCCGCGGCTCCGGAGCCCTGGTGCGGGCTGTACTGGGGGTCGCTGCCCGAGGCCACGGCCGGCCCGGAGAGCGCCGCTGGACAGGTGACCGACGTCCGGGCGGGCCGGCACCCCTGCTTCGACCGGCTGGTCGTCGACCTGCAGGAGGGGGGTGCGGCCGGCTACGACGTGCGCTACGTCGACCAGGTCGGCGCCCAGGGCTCCGGCGCGCCGGTGCCGGTCGAAGGGGGCGCCGTCCTGCAGGTCGTCGTCCGGGCGCCGGCCTACGACGGGTCCCGCGGCGCGACCTACCTCCCCGACGACCCGGCCCGGGTCGTCGATATCCGGGGTGCACGCACGCTGGAGCAGGTCGCCTGGGCGGGCTCCTTCGAGGGCCAGACGTCACTGGCCGTCGGCACCCGCGCCCGCCTGCCCTTCCGGGTCTTCGTGCTCGACGGCGCCCCGGGGTCACCCGACGGCGCCCGGCTGGTCGTGGACGTCGCCCACCACTGGTGAGGCGCCCCTCGAGCACCGGGGTCACGGCGGCGGGCCGGGGCCGGGCCCCCGGGGCACCCCCCCGTCCGGGTCACCCCCGGTCGCGGTCCCGAGGGGGCTCGATCGCCCGCGGCGCGCGTCGCAGGGTGTCCAGCAGCTCCTCCCCGGGCGCCTGTGCCGGCCGCTCGTCGACGAGCCCGGCGGGGCTGTCGGGCACCTGGTCGGCCGGGTCGAAGCTGTTCGGCAGACGCTTGAGGTGCGTGGTCATCGACCGGACGAGGAGCAGGATCGCGATCAGCAGGACGACGATCAGCAGCAGGCCCAGCGGGCCGGACTTGCCGACGTCCTCCGGCAGCTGCTGCTGCTGGACGGCGAGGACCACGAGTGCCCCGGTCACGCCGCACGCTCCGAGGTGCGCACGCCGGCGAAGAGGTCGTCCTCGGGCAGCGGGGAGTCAACCAGCGAGCGGGCCAGTTCGTAGTCCTCGGTGGGCCAGGTGTCGGTCTGCACGTCCAGGGGGACGGAGAACCAGCGCCCGGTCGGGTCGATCTGCGTGGCGTGGGCGATCAGCGCGGCGTCCCGGACGGGGAAGTACTCCGCGCACGGCACCCGGGTGGTGACCCGGTGGGACATGTCCCGGCTCTCGTCCCAGGTCTCGAGCCACTCCGTGTACGGCGACTCCGCGCCGGTGGCGAGCATCGCCTCGTGCAGTGCCTTGTACCGGGGCAGCGTGAAGCTCATGTGGTAGTAGAGCTTGCTCGGCTGCCACGGCTCGCCCAGCTCGGGGTAGCGGTCCGGGTCGCCGGCGGCCTCGAAGGCGTGCACCGAGATCTCGTGGGTCTTGATGTGGTCGGGGTGCGGGTACCCGCCGCGCTCGTCGTAGGTGGTGATCACCTGCGGCTTGAACCGGCGGATCAACGCCACCAGCGGGGCGGCGGCCTCCTCGATGGGAACCAGCGCGAAGCACCCCTCCGGCAGCGGCGGCAGCGGGTCGCCCTCGGGCAGGCCGGAGTCGACGAAGCCGAGGAACTCCTGCTCGACCCCGAGGATCTCCCGGGCCCGGGCCATCTCCTCCATCCGGAGCTCGGTCATCCGCTCCCACACCTCGGGGCGGTCCATCGCGGGGTTGAGGACCGAGCCGCGCTCCCCCCCGGTGCAGGTGGCCACCATGACGCGGACACCCTCGGCGACGTACTTGGCCATGGTCGCGGCGCCCTTGCTCGACTCGTCGTCGGGATGGGCGTGCACCGCGAGGAGGCGCAGCTGATCCGGTTCGCTCACGCCGACCATCATCCCCCGTCGGCGCGCGTCGTCACGCGCCCCCTCGACGTCAGGACCGTGCGTGCGGTCACGTTCCGGTGTTACGTTGCTCGGATTGACCGCACGGTGGCCCCTTGACCGGGGGTCGCATGACGAGCACCGGGAGTCATCCTTGTCCACCCCGACCGACGAGCAGGACCAGGGCGTCTGGCTGACGCAGGAGGCCCACGACCGGCTGCGCGCCGAGCTCGATGAGCTGGTGGCGAACCGTCCGGCCATGGCCAAGGAGATCAACGACCGCCGCGAGGAGGGCGACCTCAAGGAGAACGGCGGTTACCACGCGGCCCGCGAGGAGCAGGGCAAGCAGGAGGGCCGGATCCGCCAGCTCACCGACCTGCTGCGCAAGGCCCGGGTCGGCGAGCCGCCCACGACGGTCACGAAGGCCGCGGTCGGCACCGTGATCACCATCGCCTTCGACGGCGACGAGGACGACACCGAGAAGTTCCTGCTGGGCTCGCGCGAGATCGCCGGAACGACGGAGCTGACCGTCTACTCCCCCGAGTCCGCGCTCGGCTCGGCCATCGTGGGCGCAGAGCCCGGGGCGACGGTCACCTACACCGCACCCAACGGCAAGGACATCTCCGTGAAGGTCCTGGCCGTCGAGCCGTTCGTCCCCTGATCCGGCGGTGACCAGCACGGTGGACGACGGTCGCGCGCGGTCACGACGGGCGGAGAACACCTCGTTCGTCTGCGTGCACTGCTCGACCCCGGTGCCGGCCAACTCCGACGGGCACTACCGCAACCACTGCCCGTGGTGCCTGTGGTCGCTGCACGTCGACGACAAGCCCGGCGACCGCGCGAGCGAGTGCCGGGCGCCGATGGAGCCGGTCGGCCTGGTGGAGAAGTCCGGGAAGGGCTGGCAGGTGGTGCACCGCTGCACGGCGTGCGGCCACCGCCAGCCCAACCGGCTGGTCCGTGACGGCGCGGCCCCCGACGACCTGGACCTGGTGCTGTCGCTCCCCTGGTTGTAGTTCTACGGGCGACGACGGAGTCGTCGGTGGACCGGGCGCGGAGGCCGGAGGCCTCCCGCCCGGAACACGGGGACACGCCCGTCGCCGCCGGCACCGGAGCGTGGCCGCGGTGCGATCCGGAGGATCACGAGGTGCTGAGCCGCGGCATGATCCGGAGGATCACGATGCGCTCAGCCCGCGGCGGCGGAGCAGCGGGCCGGTGTCGGCGTCCCGGCCGCGGACGGCGCGGAAGGCGCCCAGCGGGTCGACGGAGCCGCCGCGGGAGAGCAGCCGGTCACGGAAGACGTCGCCGTTCTCCCGGCGCAGGCCGCCGTTCTCCTTGAACCACTCCACGGTGTCGGCGTCGAGCACCTCCGACCAGATGTAGGAGTAGTAGCCGGCCGAGTAGCCGCCGGCGAAGACGTGCTGGAAGTACGTCGTCCGGTAGCGCGGCGGCACCAGGTCGGAGGCCACCCCGGCCTCGGCCAGCGCCCGGGCCTCGAACGTCTGCGGGTCGCTGACGTCGGTGTCCGGGGTGATCCGGTGCCAGGCCTGGTCGAGCAGGGTGGCGGCCAGGTACTCCAGCGTCGCGAACCCCTCGCCCCACAGCGCCGCGGCCTCGAGCGCGTCGACGACCTCCTGGCCCAGCGGCTCACCGGTCTCGACGTGCCGGGCGTAGTGCGCCAGCACCTCGGGCCACAGCGCCCACATCTCGTTGACCTGGCTGGGGTACTCCACGAAGTCCCGCGGCACGCTGGTGCCGGAGAACCGCGGGTAGGTGACGTCGGAGAACAGGCCGTGCAGCGCGTGGCCGAACTCGTGGAAGAGCGTGTTCACCTCGTCCAGCGTGAGGAGGGTGGGCTCGCCGGGCGCGGGCTTGGTGACGTTGAGGTTGTTGAACACCACCGGGCTCGTGCCCAGCAGCCGGGACTGGGTGACGAAGGCGCTCATCCAGGCGCCGCCGCGCTTGCCCTCGCGGGCGTGGAAGTCGCCCAGGTACAGGCCGACCGGCTGCCCGTCGGCGCCGAAGACCTCCCACACCCGGACGTCGGGGTGGTGGCCGACCAGGTCCGGGCGCGGGGAGAACGTGTAGCCGTACACCAGCTCGGCGGCCCGGAAGACCCCGTCGACGAGCACTCGGTCGAGCTCGAACCACGGCCGCAGCGCGGCGCTGTCGACGGCGTAGCGCTCGGCCCGCACCCGCTCGGAGTAGTAGGCCCAGTCCCAGGCGGCGAGCTCGATCCCGTCGGCGGCGGCGAGCTCGGCCAGCACCGCGGCCTCGGCCTGCGCGTTGGCCACGGCGGGGGCGACCAGCTCACCGAGCAGGGCGTCGACCGCTGCGGAGGTCTGCGCGGTCTGGTCCGCGGCGACCAGGTCGGCGTGGGTGTCGAAGCCCAGCAGCCCGGCGCGCACGGCGCGCAGGTGGGCCATCTCCGCGGCGATCGGGCCGTTGTCGTGCTCCCCGGCCGAGGCGCGGGTCACCGACGCCTCGTGCAGCCGGCGGCGCAGCCCGCGGTCGCGCAGCTTCGCCATCGCGGGCTGGCCGCTGGGCAGCACCAGGGTGAGCAGGTAGCCGCCCTCGTGGCCCCGCTCGGCGGCTGCACCGGCCGCGGCCTGCACCTCCGCGGGGCTCAACCCGTCCAGCTCGGCCTGGTCGGTGACCAGCACCGCCGCGGCCTCGGTGGCCACCACCAGGTTCTGCCCGAACGTCGTCGACAGCTCCGACAGCCGCTGGTTGAGCTCGCGCAGCTGGTCGCGGCCGGCGTCGTCGAGGGCGGCGCCGGAGAGCACGAAGTCGAGGTGGTACCGCTCGACCAGCCGCAGCGCCTCGGCGTCGAGGCCCGCCTCGCGACGGCGGGCGTGCACGGCGTCCACCCGGGCGAACAGCGCCGGGTCGAGCCGGAGCGCGTCGGCGTGCGCCGCGGCGAGCGGGGCGATCTCCCGCTCCACCTCACGGACCCGGTCGGAGGAGACGGCCGAGGTCAGGTTGGAGAAGACCCGCTCGGCGCGGTCGAGCAGCTGACCGGACCGCTCCAACGCCACGACGGTGTTGTCGAAGGTGGGCTCGGCCGGGTCGGCGGCGATCGCCGCGACCTCCGCCCGCTGCTCGGCCATCCCGGCCAGCAGCGCCTCCCGCACCTGGTCGACGGTCAGGTCGGCGAACGGCGGCAGCTGGTAGGGCAGCGGGGACGGCGCCGCCAGCGGGTGCGACTCGGGCAGGGGTGCGGAAGCCGGCGAGGTGGCCGGGTCAACGGTGTTCATCACCGACCATCCTCGCCCTGCCCGCCGCGACCCCGCCCTCCGGCCCCGCCGCGGGCCCCGGCCTCTCTGCAGGGGCCCGCCGCGAGCTCGCGAACCGTGGGGGCAGCGAGGCCATCTTTCAGCGGGTGGAGGTGCGCAGGTACTGCCGCACGGCCAGCGGGACGAAGACCGCCAGCAGCACGACCATCCAGATGACCGTGTAGAGCACGGGGTGCTGCAGCGACCAGGCGTCGGTGGCCGGGAAGCCCGGGACGGAGTTGCCGAACAGCTCGCGGGAGGCCTGCACCACCGCGGACACCGGGTTCCACTCGGCGATGGGGCGGAGCACCGAGGGGAAGGCCTCCAGCGGCACGAAGGTGATCGCCACGAACGTCGCCGGGAAGATCACGATGAAGCTGGCGTTGTTGACGACCTCGGGGGTGCGGACCAGCAGCCCGACCAGCGCCATCACCCAGCTGACCGCGAAGGCGAACAGCAGGAGCACCAGGAAGCCGGCGATCGCCTCACCCACCGAGGTGTTGATCCGCCAGCCGACCACGAGGCCGGTCAGCGCCATCACCGCGATCGAGATGGCGTTCAGCCCCAGGTCGGCAACGGTGCGGCCGATCAGCACCGCCGAGCGGGACATCGGCAGCGAGCGGAACCGGTCGATCAGCCCCTTCTGCAGGTCCTCGGCGATGCTCGCCCCGGTGACCGTGGCGCCGAAGACCACGGTCTGGGCGAAGATCCCGGGCAGCAGGAACTCCGCGTAGCTGATCTGCGAGGGCAGGCTGCCCCCGATCGCGCCGCCGAAGACGTAGCGGAACAGCAGCACGAACATGATCGGCGACAGCGTCGCGAAGACGATCAGGTCGGGCACCCGCTTGACCTTGATCAGGTTGCGCTTGGTGATCGTCCAGCTGTCGGAGGCGGTCGCGGCCAGGGCGCTCATCGGGTTGCTCCTCCGCTGCGGGCCAGCGAGCGGTCGCCGTCGGCCTCGGTCGGGTCGGCGGGCTGCGCGTCGTCCTCGGCGGCGTGCCCGGTCAGGGTCAGGAAGACGTCGTCCAGGTCAGGGCGGCGCAGGCCGACGTCGAGCACCCGGACGGCGGCACCGTCGAGCCGGCGCAGCGCCTCGGCGAGGGTGCCGGTGCCGCCGGTGACCGGCACGGTGAGCCGGCGGGTCTGCACGTCGCGGTGCAGCTCGCCGGCGGCCAGCGGGGTGAGGCAGTCGACGGCGGTGCCCAGCTGCTCGGCCGAGGCGACGGTGAGCTCCAGCCGCTCCCCGCCCACCTGCGCCTTCAGCTCGTCGGCCGTGCCGCGGGCGATCACCTGCCCCCGGTCGATGACCACCATCCGGTCGGCCAGCCGGTCGGCCTCCTCCAGGTACTGCGTGGTCAGCAGGATCGTGGTGCCCTCGCCGACCAGGTCGCCGATGAACTCCCACATGCCCAGCCGGCTGCGCGGGTCGAGGCCGGTGGTGGGCTCGTCGAGGAAGAGCACCTTCGGCCGGGCGATCAGCGAGGCCGCGATGTCCAGCCGGCGGCGCATGCCCCCGGAGTAGGTCTTCGCCGGGCGGTTCGCCGCGTCGGTCAGGTCGAATCGCTCCAGCAGCTGGCCGGCGCGCGACCGGGCCTCCCGGCCGCCGAGCCGGTAGAGCCGGCCCACCATCTCCAGGTTCTCCCGCCCGGTGAGGTACTCGTCGACCGCGGCGTACTGACCGGTCAGGCCGATGGTGGCGCGCGCCTGGTCGGCCTGGGTCGCGACGTCGAGCCCGGCCACCTCCGCGCGGCCGCCGTCGGGGCGCAGCAGCGTGCTCAGCACCCGGACGACGGTGGTCTTGCCGGCCCCGTTGGGGCCGAGCAGCCCGAGGACGGTGCCCTCGGACACGGTGAGGTCGACCCCACCGAGCGCAGTGTGCTCGCCGAACCGCTTGACGAGCCCCTCGACCACGATGGCGTTGCTCATGCCCGCGACCGTAGGGCGGGCGTACGACAGATCCGATCGGTTTTCGCTCCGGGCTCAGCGGCGTGCACGGTGGTCCCTCCGGACGACGGCGGTCCGTGACGGACCGCGTCGGCGGCCCACCGGTCGGACCGGCGCCGTCCGCGGAACTCATCGGTGCCCGACGAGCCCTGGGGTGGTCAGTCGGTGCGCGGGGAGTACCCGGCCGCGGCGAGCGCGGCGAGCACCTCGGTGGCGTGGTCGGGGCCCCGGGTCTCCAGGTGCACCGCCACCTCCACCTCGCCCAGGTCCAGCCGCGCCGTCGTCCGCTCGTGCTCCACCGACAGCACGTTGGCCGCCAGCCCCGCCAGCTCGTGCAGCAGGGCGGCCAGCGACCCCGGCCGGTCGGGCACCTGCACCCGCAGCGAGAGGTACCGGCCGGCGGCGGCCATGCCGTGCTGGACCACCTTCATCATCAGCACCGGGTCGATGTTCCCGCCGGAGACCACCGCGACCACGGGCGCGGCGAACGCCCCCGGGTCGGCCAGCAGGGCGGCGACGGCCGCCACCCCCGCCGGCTCGACGACGAGCTTGGCCCGCTCCAGGCAGAACAGCAGCGCCCGGGACAGGTCGCCCTCGGTGACCGTGCGCACCTCGTCGACCAGGCCGGCGACGTGCGCCAGGGTGAGGTCGCCGGGTGCGCCGACGGCGATGCCGTCGGCCATCGTGCTCATCGAGGTCAGCGGCACCGGCGCCCCGGCCGCCAGCGAGGCGGGGAACGCGGCGGCGCCGGCGGCCTGGACGGCGACCACCCGGACGTCGGGGCGGCGGGCCTTCACCGCGGCGGCGATGCCGGAGACCAGCCCGCCCCCGCCGGTGCAGACCACCACGGTGGCCACGTCCGGGCACTGGTCGAGCAGCTCGAGCCCGACGGTGCCCTGCCCGGCGATCACGTCGGGGTGGTCGAAGGGGTGGATGAAGACCTTGCCGGTCTCCTCGGCGTGGACGAGCGCGGCGGCGATCGCGTCGGTCAGCGTGGCGCCGCCCAGCCGGGCGTCGGCCCCGTAGCCGCGGGTGGCGGCGACCTTGGGCAGCGGCGCGGACACCGGCATGAACACCGTCGCCGTCGTGCCCAGCTCGCGGGCGGCCAGCGCGACGCCCTGGGCGTGGTTGCCGGCGCTGGCGGCGACCACCCCGCGGGCCCGCTCGGCCTCGCTCAGCCGGGAGATCCGCGTGTAGGCGCCGCGCATCTTGAACGAGCCGGTGCGCTGCAGGTTCTCGCACTTCAGCCACACGGGACCGCCGACCCGCTCGGCCAGCGCGCGGGAGTGCTCCAGCGGCGTGCGCCGGACCACGCCGTCCAGCAGCCGGGCGGCCGCCTCGACGTCGGCTCCGCTGACCAGGGGCACTGCACCGGGGACCGCCACGGCGACGATCCTCGCAGCCGGCAGCGGCCGGGACGGGGAACCACCCGGCTGTCGCATCCCCGTCGTACCGTGGTCGAGGTGACGGACGCCGCACCGCTGGGGACCGCTGAGGTCCCGACTCCCCCCGCTCCCACGACGCTCGGCGAGCTCCGCGCTCGCGGGGCCACCGCCAAGCCGGTCAAGGCCGAGCTCCGCGACAACCTGCTGGCCCGGCTGGGCGCCGGGCAGCCCTCCCTCCCCGGCATCGTCGGGTTCGAGGACACCGTCGTCCCCGAGGTCGAGCGGGCGCTGATCGCCGGGCACGACCTGGTGCTCCTCGGTGAGCGCGGCCAGGGCAAGACCCGGCTGATCCGCACCCTGGTCGGCCTGCTCGACGAGTGGACACCCGTGCTGGTCGGCAGCGAGCTCAACGAGCACCCGCTGGCCCCGATCAGCGTGTGGGGTCACCGGCAGGTCGCCGAGCACGGCGACGAGACACCGGTCGGCTGGCTGCACCGCAGCGAGCGGTTCGGCGAGAAGCTGGCCACCCCCGACACCAGCGTCGGCGACCTGATCGGCGACGTCGACCCGATCAAGGTGGCCGAGGGCCGCACGCTGGGCGACCCGGAGACGGTGCACTACGGCCTGGTGCCGCGCACCAACCGCGGCATCTTCAGCGTCAACGAGCTGCCCGACCTGGCCGAGCGGATCCAGGTCGCGCTGCTCAACGTGCTGGAGGAGCGCGACATCCAGATCCGCGGCTACCGGGTGCGGCTGCCGCTGGACCTGCTGCTGGTGGCCAGCGCGAACCCGGAGGACTACACCAACCGCGGCCGGATCATCACCCCGCTCAAGGACCGGTTCGGCGCCGAGGTGCGCACCCACTACCCGATCGAGCTCGCCGACGAGGTGCGGCTGCTGCACCAGGAGGCGCAGACCAGCTGGCTGGGCGGGGATGCCCTGGGCGCCCCGGTCGTGCCCGAGCACCTGGTGGAGATCGTCGCCCGGTTCACCCGGCTGGTCCGCGAGTCCAGCCACGTCGACCAGCGGTCCGGGGTGAGCGCCCGGTTCGCCATCGCCGGGCTGGAGACCGTCGCCGCCTCCGCCGTCCGCCGGGCCGCGGTGGCCGGGGAGACCCGCCCGGTGGCCCGGGTGGTCGACCTGCCCAGCATCGTCCCGGCCAGCCGGGGCAAGGTCGAGTTCGCCGACGCCGGCAGCGACCCCGACGACGAGCGCGACCTGGAGGTGCTCGAGCACCTGCTGCGCCAGGCCACCGCGCAGACGTTCCGGGCCCGCTGCGGCGGACTGGACCTCACCGGCCTGCAGGAGCACTTCACCGGCGGGGACACCGTCGAGTCCGGTGACCTGGTGCCGGCGGCCGCCCTGCTCGGCCAGCTGGGCACCGTGCCGAACCTGGCGCAGCTGCTGGGCCGGCTCGGGGTGCCGGAGGGCGAGGAGTCGGCCGAGCAGGCGGCGGCCGCGGTCGAGTTCGCCCTCGAGGGGCTCTACCTGACCCGCCGGCTGGCCAAGGACACCGACGGCGGCCGCACCGTGTACGGGGCCTGACCGTGGCCGGCCGCCGCCCGAGGGGCTACCGGTACGGCCAGTGGCGCGGCGGGCCCGACCCGCTCGCACCGCCCTACGACGTCGCCTCGGCCGTCGACGAGATCGGCGACCAGGTGCTGGCCGGCAGCGGCGTCCGCGAGGCGCTGCGCGACCTGCTGCGCCGGGGCGCCGACGGGCGCCGTGGGCTGGACGCGCTGCGCCGCAACGTCCGGGACCGGCTGCGCCAGGCGCGGCAGGCCGGGCGGATGGACGGCACGCTGGAGCAGGTCCGCGAGCTGCTGGACGCCGCGGTCGAGGCCGAGCGGCGCGCGCTGTTCCCCGACCCGGACGACGCCGCCCGGCTGGCCGAGGCCGAGCTGGACGCCCTCCCGCCGGACACCGCCGGGGCCGTCCGCGCGCTCAAGGACCACGCCTGGCGCTCGCCGGAGGCCGCGCAGGCCTACCAGCAGATCGAGGACCTGCTCCGCCAGGAGGTGCTGGACAGCTCCTTCGCCGGGATGAAGCAGGCCCTGCAGGCGATGGCCGACGGCGACGGCGCCGCCATGCAGGCCGTCAAGGACATGGTCGCCGACCTCTCCGCGCTGGTCGACGCGCACAACCGGGGCGAGGACACCGACCAGCGGTTCGCCGACTTCATGGACCGGCACGGCCAGTTCTTCCCCGACGACCCGCAGTCGGTGGAGGAGCTGATCGACTCCCTCGCCCGCCGCGCCGCCGCCCAGGAGCGGATGATGGCCGGCCTCTCCCCCGAGCAGCGCGCCGAGCTGCAGGACCTGATGAGCCAGGCGATGGGCGACCTCGGCCTGCAGAGCGAGATGGCCCACCTCAACGACGCGCTGCGTCAGGCCCGGCCCGACCTGCCGTGGGGGCAGCGCGGTCCGGTGCCCGACGGCGAGCAGGGGCTGGGCCTGGGCGACGCGACCACGGCGGTCGCCGAGCTGGCCGACCTGGAGGCGCTCTCCCAGCAGCTGTCCCAGGGTTACGCCGGCGCCTCACTGGCCGACGTCGACGAGGAACTGCTGGAGCAGGCGCTGGGCCGCTCGGCCGTCGACGACCTGCAGGCGTTGCGGCAGCTGGAACGCGAGCTCGAGCGGCAGGGGTACCTCAACCGCAGCGAGGGCCGGCTGGAGCTCTCGCCCAAGGCGGTGCGCCGGCTGGGGGCCACCGCGTTGCGCCGGGTGTTCGCCCAGCTCTCGGCGACCGGGCGCGGCGAGCACGACGTCGCCGACGCGGGTGCGGCCGGGGAGCTGACCGGCGGCTCGCGGGAGTGGCGGTTCGGCGACGAGCAGCCGCTGGACGTCGTCCGCACCGTGCGCAACGCCGTGCTGCGCAGCGCCGGCACGCCCCGGGGCGCGGGCGACCGCCGGGTGCAGATCGCCGTCGAGGACTTCGAGGTGGTCGAGACCGAGCGGCGCACCGGTGCCGCGGTGGCCCTGCTGGTCGACCTCTCCTACTCGATGGCGCTGCGCGGCACCTGGGGCGCGGCCAAGTCGACGGCGATGGCGCTGCACTCCCTGGTCACCACACAGTTCCCGCAGGACGCGATCGAGATCATCGGCTTCTCCTCCACCGCCCAGGTGCTCCGCCCGGAGACCCTGGCCGAGCTGTCGGTGGACACCCTGCAGGGCACCAACCTGCAGCACGGCCTGATGCTGGCCCGGCGCTTCCTGGCCCGGCACCGGGACGCCGAGCCAGTGGTCCTGGTGGTCACCGACGGGGAGCCGACCGCTCACCTCGAGGACGACGGCACGCCGTACTTCTGCTGGCCGCCGATGCCGGAGACGATCGCCCGCACCGTCGCCGAGGTGGAGCGGGTGGCCCGCTCGGGGGCGACGCTGAACGTCTTCGCCCTCGACCCCGAGCCGGGGCTGGTCGAGTTCGTGCACGACATCACCGCGCGGGCCGGGGGCCGGGTCTTCTCTCCCGACACCGAGCGGCTCGGCGAGTACGTGGTCGCAGATTATCTGCGCGCCCGGAGGGGGCGGCGATCCCGGTGAGCTGAAGGACCCCACTGCCCCCCCCACGCCTCGCAGGCTCGGCGCGGGCCCCTGCAGCGGGGCCGACGGCCGGGGCCCGGCCCGAGCTCGCGAGGGTCGGGGAGGAGCAGGTCCTGCCACTGCGGGCTCGCCGGGGACGCCGTGGTCGGTGACGGCGGGTGACTGGGTGATCTCACCACCACCCCTCCCCCGTACCTGTGTCGGTGCGGCAGGACCGTGTCGGGCCGGGTCGCCCCGAGCGGCGCGGCGAACCGGACCGCGGACCCGGGCCGCGTGGGGGAAACTGTTGCCGTGACCACCGAGACGACAACGGGGACGATCACCATCGAGCAGGTGGAGGCGGCCGCCACCTACCCGCTGCGCGCCCAGGAGCTCCGCCAGGGCCGGCCGGTGGAGATCGACGAGGACGACGCCCCGTACACGATCCACCTGGCGGCACGGATCGACGGCGGCGAGATCGTCGGCGTGGTCCGCTTCCACCCCCGGGACTGCCCGTGGCGCGAGGGCGAGGGCTCCTGGCAGCTGCGCGGCATGGCCACCGACCCCCGGGTGCGCGGGCTCGGTGCGGGCCGGGCGCTGGTCGCCGACGGGCTGGTGCAGGTCGCCGCCCGCGGCGGCGACCTGGTCTGGTGCGACGCCCGCGCGGCCGCCGTGGGCTTCTACGAGCGGATCGGCTTCACCACGGTCACCGACGAGTACGACCTGCGGCCGGTCGGCCCGCACCGCGGCATGCTCATCGAGCTGCCGATCCGCTGATCGGCGTGCTCCGCGAGCGGGGTCAGCGGACCGGGTGCGCCCCGCTGGAGCTGATCCCCGGGATCGACCCGGCGCGGAAGGCGTCGACGAACAGCCGGTGGTCCTCCTGGGTGCGTCGCGCGTACCCGTGGGCGAACTCGACCATGTCGGCGACGAACTCCGCCCGCCGCCCGCCGATCAGCGCGGTGATCGCCTCCTCGGTCTGGAACGGCACGAGGGTGTGGTCGCTGTCGGCGTCGCCGACGCAGTGCAGCTTCGCCGTCGCCCGGCCCAGCTGGTCGAGCACCGGGGCGATCTCCTCGGGCTCGGTCAGTTCGTCCCACTCCAGGTCGGTCTCGTAGGCCGACAGCTCCTGGACGACGAAGCCCACCCCGCCGATCTCGGTGTGCCCCAGGAACTGTGAGGCGTTGGCCTGCAGCGCCCGCTGGCTGACCGCGGTGCGGTGGCCGTGGTGCTCGAAGTAGCCGCTGACCTCGGGGTCGTGGACCACCCGGCTGGGCGCGGCCACGTTGCCCTGCTTGATCGAGAGGACGACGTCGTTCTCCAGCGCCTCGTCGTAGCCCTCGATCAGCACGTTGTAGGCGGGCAGACCGGCGCTGCCGATCCCGAACCCCCCGGTGCCGACGAGGTCCTTCACCTCGTAGGCCACGTCGCGCCGGCGGTGCGGCGGGTGCACCGTCTGCTGCCACCGGTCCAGGGCGCGCAGCACCTCGGCGCGCTCGTCGTCCTCGAGCCGGCGGTTGCGCGGCAGGTCGGCGAAGCGGCGCTCGTACCCCTCGACCACGGTCAGCCGGTCGAGCAGCTCGATCCGGGTGCGCGTCGTCGCCCGCAGGATCACCTCGCGCACCGCCCCGCGGGTGTTGTGCCGGGTCAGGGCGAAGAGCCGGTCGTTGTCGGAGCGGGTGAACGCCTCGACCTGGTCCAGCCAGCTGCCGAGGTACCCGGCCAGCAGCTCGCCGATGACGTCGTCGGCGAGGGCCTTGCGCCAGGACAGCAGGGCGAAGCTGGCCGCGAACCGGCGCAGGTCCCAGCTGACGTGCCCGAGGTAGGCCTCGTCGAAGTCGTTGACGTCGAACACGATTCGGCCGGATCCGTCCATGTAGGTGCCGAAGTTCTCTGCGTGCAGGTCACCCTGGATCCACACCCGCGACGTCCGCTCGTCACACCAGCGGTCCTCCAGCGTCGCCATGTCCGCGTAGAACAGGCAGGCCGAGCCGCGGTAGAAGGCGAAGGGGTCGGCCGCCATCTTCCGGAACTTGGTCCGGAAGGCGTCCGCGTCGGCCGCCATGAGCGGCGCGAAGGCGTCGACCAGGACGTCGACGATCTGCTGCTGCCTGGTCTGGTCAGCTGGGGTGAGGTCAGCTCGGGCGGCCACGGATGCACCGTAAGGGGTGGTTAGCCTGCTGATCAGTGCTCCGGTGCACGACGCGACCGCGGAGCGGGACGAGAGGACGGGCCAGGTGACGCGAGCGAGCAGGGCGCGACGGCTGGCGACCGGCGCGGCCTACGGCGGCGGGGGCATCGGGCTCGCCGGCGCCGGCCTGGTCACGCTGCTGCGCCAGGAGGCCCGCTCCGCCCGCAAGAGGGTCGTCGCCCGGACGGCGAAGGCCGACCCGCCCACCGGCAACGGCGTCTACGGCCGCGGCCGCGGCAAGCCGCTGGTGTTCACCGTCCTCGGCGACTCCAGCGCGGTCGGCCTCGGCGTGCACCGCGCCGCGGAGACCCCCGGAGTGCTGATCGCCGCAGCCCTGGCCGAGCTCGCCGAGCGGCCGGTGCGGCTGGCGCGGGTCGCCGTCTCCGGCGCCGTCTCCCGGAACCTCGCCGCGCAGGTCGAGCAGGCGCTCACCGCGAAGCCCGACGTCGCGCTGATCATGATCGGCGCCAACGACGTCACCAGCCGGACCAAGCCCGCCGTCTCGGTGCGGCACCTGGCCGAGGCGGTGCGGGCCCTGGTGGGCGCCGGCTGCCAGGTCGTCGTCGCCACCTGCCCGGACCTGGGCACCATCCGGCCGATCGCGCAGCCGCTGCGCCTGCTCGCCCGGCGCTGGAGCCGGCAGCTGGCCGCAGCGCAGACGATCGCCGTCGTCGCCGAGGGCGGCCGCACCGTATCCCTCGGTTCGGTCCTCGGCCCCTCGTTCGCCAGCGACCGGACGCTGTTCAGCATCGACGAGTTCCACCCGTCGGCCGCCGGGTACGCCGCCGCGGCCTCGGTGATCCTGCCCTCGGTCGCCGACGCGGTCGGCGTCTGGCCGGCCGCGGCCGACCGGGGCCTGCGCCTGCGCCGGGACAGCGTCCGGCCGATCGCCCAGGCCGCTGCCCGGGCCGCGGGACGCCCTGGCACCGAGGTCCAGCCGACCGAGGTGCGCGGCGAGGAGCGCGGGCCGTGGGCGCGGCTGCGCCGCCGGCGCCCACCGGAGATGCCCACCTCGGCGCAGGCCGACGAGGCCCGCGAGGCGGTCGGCTCCTGACCACCGGTCCGGGTTCACCGCGTCCTACTCGGGAGTAGGTTCGGGGGCGACCCGACGTCCGTCGCCGCCCGTGGTGGCGATCCTCAGTGTGGAGGACCCATGCCCGAAGCCGTCATCGTCGCCGCCACCCGGTCCCCGATCGGCCGCGCCTTCAAGGGGTCGCTGAAGGACCTGCGCCCGGACGACCTGACCGCGACCATCGTCCGCGCCGCCCTGGACCAGGTGCCGCAGCTGGACCCGACCGACATCGACGACCTGATGCTCGGCTGCGGCCTGCCCGGCGGTGAGCAGGGCTTCAACATGGGCCGCATCGTCGCGGTCCTGATGGGCATGGACCACCTGCCCGGGACGACGGTCACCCGGTACTGCTCGTCCTCGCTGCAGACCACCCGGATGGCGCTGCACGCGATCCGGGCCGGGGAGGGCGACGTGTTCGTCTCCGCCGGGGTCGAGATGGTCTCCCGCTTCGTCAAGGGCAGCTCCGACGCCATCCCGGACACCGAGAACCCGGTGTTCGCCGACGCCAAGGCCCGGGTCGCGAAGACCGCCGAGAGCGGCGCGGAGTCCTGGCACGACCCTCGCGAGGACGGCGAGCTGCCCGACGCCTACATCGCGATGGGGCAGACCGCGGAGAACCTGGCGCTGCTCAAGGACGTCTCCCGGCAGGAGATGGACGAGTTCGCCGTCCGCAGCCAGAACCTCGCCGAGCAAGCGATCGCCGACGGCTTCTGGGCCCGGGAGATCACCCCGGTGACGCTGCCCGACGGCACGGTGGTCTCCGCCGACGACGGGCCCCGTGCCGGCACCACCCTGGAGGGCATCAGCTCCCTGAAGCCGGTGTTCCGCCCCGACGGCCGGGTCACCGCCGGCAACGCCTGCCCGCTCAACGACGGCGCCGCCGCCCTGGTCGTCATGAGCGACCGCAAGGCACAGGACCTCGGCATCACCCCGCTGGCCCGGATCGTCTCCACCGGCGTCACCGGCCTCTCGCCGGAGATCATGGGCTACGGCCCGGTGGAGGCCACGCAGCAGGCGCTGGCGCGGGCGGGCATGTCGATCTCGGACATGGACCTGGTGGAGATCAACGAGGCGTTCGCCGCGCAGGTCATCCCGAGCTACCGGGACCTGGGCATCGACATCGACCGGCTGAACGTGCACGGCGGGGCGATCGCCGTCGGCCACCCGTTCGGCATGACCGGCGCCCGGATCACCACCACGCTGCTCAACGGGCTGCGTGCCCGCGACGGCCAGTTCGGGCTGGAGACGATGTGCGTCGGCGGCGGCCAGGGCATGGCGATGGTGGTCGAGCGCCTCAGCTGACACAGGTGCGCTTGTTCGCGGGAAACCGCACCCGGTTTCCCGCGACCA